>JAYTGR010000024.1:0-2871 GCA_043733205.1 Chthonomonadaceae bacterium | reverse complement strand
CGCCGCAGAGGGTCGTGCGGTCGCCTATCCGCATCCCGACCTCTGCCTTCGTGCGGAACTGCTTGAAGCCCGCGACGCTGTCCATACGCACTCCCTCTCCAACGACAATATTGGCGGGAGCCGAACGCTCGTTGACGTCGTTGGCGAGCCGCTCGCCCGCTTTGAGGAGGGAGAGCGTAAAGGGAGGAGGCCAGGACTGCGTGTCTTGTGTCATCTTCATCTTCATAGAGGTATCGGATAAACCTCGTATCGTCAGTACATTTCCTCGGAGAGAGCGTACAAGCCAGACAGGTGCCCGCGAAGGCGGACACTCAGCGCATAGCGCTCCAGCGAAGGAATTCATTCCATCGCAGCCGGAACAGGCGATGTGTACGAGCTTTATCTGATCTGTCTATCGGCATTGGGCTGGCTCGTGCATCTCTTGTTCGACAGCGCTGCACCGCGCAAAGGATCGCCTGTGCCGCTTGCCAAGGCAGAAGCTTTCGTGTACACTGTCCGTAATACTACCATAAGAGGGGATCTGCGGAATGTCTACATCGTGTCTGCGGCGGCGTCTGCTGCCGATTGTGCTTGCCGGCTGGGCTGGGGGGAACCTGATGGTCCCCGCTGCAGCGCAGGATGCCCTCGCCCCACTTTCGGACGGTCCCTCTGCGCAAAAGTTCAGCGGAGCCTTACGCCACGCCTACGGGCAGCAGCGTTTTGCGCTGCCTCCACCGGCGGATACTACGGAGGCCCTGCGCCGCGCCTTTTATGCTTACGACAGCGATCTGCCCCTGAACGCCACGGTGAAACCGCTGGACGACAATGCGGTCCGCACGCGGTACCGTCTCGACTACGACTCTGCCCACGACCAGCGCGTCCCGGCTATTATCGCGATCCCGAAAAAAGTGAAGGGGCCTATGCCGGTGGTGCTGCTCATGCACGGCTCCGGGGGAGACAAGGACGTCAACTATATTCGTGGGCTCAGCGAGGCACTGGTGCGGCGCGGCTTTATCACGCTCTCCATCGACGCGCAGTATCGGGGAGACCGTGTGCGGCCAGGCCGCGTGAACGATATCAAGCCCGACTCGTTCACCTGGCGCGATGCCTGGGTGCAGACCGTGATCGACCTGCGCCGCGCCGTGGACTACCTGGAGACCCGTCCGGAGGTGGATAAGAGCCGGATCGGCTACCTCGGCGTCAGTATGGGCGCCATTCTGGGCGGCATCCTGGGCGGGGTCGAGGAGCGCGTCTCCTGCTTCGCGCTGGTGGTGCCGGGCGGCGGCTTTGTGGAACTGGCGAAAAATGTGGACAAGTACCCGAACCTCAAAGCGCACTGGCCAATCACCCCGACACCGGAGGTGCTGAAACGCGTCGAAGCGATCGCCAATGTCGCCGATCCGATCTACTTCGTCGGGCGCATTCTGCCGCGTCCCCTGCTCATCGTGGTCGCCAAGCAGGATGAACTGATCCCACCGGAGGCCTCCGCCGCATTCGTCGCCGCCGCACATGCCGACGAAGCGACGCAGGTGCGCCGGGTTCAGTCTGGCCATGTCCCGCCCACGCAGGTCGTGTTCGATGTCCGAGACTTCTTCCTCGCTCATCTCGGCAGCAAATAGTCCGCAGAGCGTCAAGCAGAGCAGATGTCAGGATTTCATTGCCGTCTCAGGCTGTGATGGGTTCGGGCGGATCGGCCTGCGCGGAAGCGGGCAGATGGCCTTCCGCCTCCATGACCGAGTGGAGTGCGGCCAGAGCCACCTCGATCTGTGAGGCGTCCGGTGGACGGGTCGTCAGATACTGCGTCGCCATGCCGGGCGCGAAAACCGCCATGACGAGCGGATTGCGCCGGAACTTACCCGCGAACTTGATGATCTCATAGGCGATGCCTGCGACCAGTGGAATGACCGCCAGATGCAGCGGGAAGCGCAGATACCAGACCGGACGCGGCAGAAACGCGAACACGATCAGGTTGACGACCAGCACGATGAAGATGAAACTGGTGCCGCAGCGGGGATGGATGCGGGACGCCGCCAGCGCATGCTCGCTGTCCAAGGGCAGACCGGCTTCCAGCGTATTGATCGCCTTGTGCTCCGCGCCGTGATACTGGAACACCCGCTGGATCGCCCCCATACACGAGATCAGGCTGATATACCCGAAGAAGAGCGCCATTTTGATCAGACCGTCCGTGATGTTCCGCCAGACATCGCTGTGACTCGCAGTAGTCATGAGCGGATGCACGTACCTGCCCAGTTTGTCGGTCAGCAGGGTCGGAATCAGCACGAACAGCACGATCCCGAACGCCATACTGAAGGCCATACTGCTGCCGACAGCGATGTCGTTGATCTTACCGCTTTTGGGCGGGGTCTCGGAGACGGCCAGCGGAATGCCGTTGGCGAGAGAGGCGGCGCTGTCCCGAAACTCCTCCCGCGCTTTCTGCGTCGGGCTGACCACGACCGCCGTCTGGCCCTTAAGCTCCTGCTCGTACTGCAGCTGCACATTGGAGGCGAAGGAGAGAGCCTTGGAGCCCAGGGCCATCGCATCGATCAGCGCGAGCGTGCCGCGCAGAAACGGCTTGTTGAGCCATTTCAGCTTGCCGATGATGCTCTTGTCCACCTCTTCCCTCTGCACGACGATCTGCCCGTCCGGACGGCGGCAGGCGACCGCGAAGTAGTGCTTGCTCCGCATCATCACTCCCTCGATCACGGCCTGTCCGCCATACTGGAGCACGGCTTCCGCCGTCATCTTCTCGCTTGGTGTCGGCTTTACTTCATCCAATACACGCCTCCTGAGCAGCCATCGCCCCCGAAAATCCCACTGGGAACCAGTTCACCTCGGACGGCAGGCTTCCCTGCTTAACCGGCACAAAAAACGCGTCTCCTCTGTCCGCATCCA
>JAYTGR010000023.1:0-7930 GCA_043733205.1 Chthonomonadaceae bacterium | reverse complement strand
CCCGGTATGGGGCCTTACGATCTCTGGGCATACGATGAGAAGTTCGTCTCTCTCCCTTCCGATCCCAAAGCGGACAACCCGGAGTACGATCTGAAGCTGGCATCCGAACGCGATTCCTATGCCCAGATACGCATGGGCCAGCGCTATCGGGACGGAGACGGAGTGACGCCGAGCGATGCGAAGGCGCAGCAGTTCCTGGTCAGCGCGGTGCGCCAGGGAGAGGCGTCGGCGGCGTGTATCCTCGGTGGGATGAACCCTTCCATCCCCCGAGAGCAGATCAACGTCACCGTCTCCAGCGTGTGGGTCAAGGATACGGCGGCAGTACACTTGATCGATGGTTCGGGAATGCTGGGGGCGGTCCATGACAACGAGGGTTCGGCCCGGACGATGTGGTTTACCGCCGAACGGCCCGCTCCGAAGCCCCCAGTGCCGGGGCTTCCCGCCTCGCCCGCCTGGGCGCGTTTCGATTTCGCACAGCCCACGAAGTTCGAGTCGATTCAGATCTGGAACGAAAATCAGGCCGCATTTACCGACCGTGGATTCCGCAAGACACGTATCTATGGGACGACCGACGGCGTGACCTGGATGCCGCTGACGTCGCTGCCGGTCATCGAACTGCCGCGCGCGACGGGCGGTCCCTGGCTGCTGCCGGTGACCATACCCAACGACAATGCCAGACGGGCGTTCAAGTCCGTTATCATCGCGGCGGAGGCGGCCGACGGCGGCTACGGCAGCGCCTACTACGGCCTGAGCGCGGTCCGATTCGTGGTGCCGCGCCTCACCCACGTCGTTCCGGCGAGAATGATCACGGCCACCGCGTCCAGCGTATGGAGCCAGGAGCAGGCTCCTGCGCATCTGGTGGACGGCGCGGGCATGTCGGGCACACTGCACGACAACCACTATGCGGCCGCGACGATGTGGCACACCTCCGACCGTCCCGCAGCCCAGCCGCCCGCCGCAGGACTGCCCGCTTCGCCTGCCTGGGTGCGTTTCGATTTCGCGCAGCCGCAGAATGTCGAGGCGATCCTGATCTGGAACCTCAATCAGCAGAAATATACCGACCGAGGGTTCCGCAAAGTGCGGATCTACTGCTCCTCGGACGGCACGACCTGGAAACCGCTGACAGACGCCAAGACCATCGAACTGGCTCCTGCAGACGCCTCTCCTCTGATCGGGCCGACGACCGTCCTGAACGACCTTGCAGAGCACACGTTCAAGTCGGTCCTCATCGCCGCCGAAGAAGTGGATGGGAACTACGGAGGCAGCGCCTTCGGACTGAGCGCCGTCCGTTTCGTCCAGAAACACTGATCCGGAGACGCTGGTTTGGACGCTCTCGTGCGTGTTCACAGGAGGGGCACGCCGGGCCAAAATCCTTCTTCTCGAAGGAGTTTTTACAGCAAGGGGTTGTCTCTTATGTCACGAATCGAGCATTATCGGGAACTGTACTCCTACGAAAAAGACTGCAATCCGAAGATGCTCGCTATGATCGAATCGGTTCCGGAAGCGAATCGCAGCGATGTCCGATTTCAGCAAGCGGTCACACTAGCCGGTCACGCCTCCTGCCATCGAGGACAGATCGCGCTCCTCGTCGATCAGTTGGGTGGAGAGACCGTGGACACGGATTATGTCTACTGGGCCGTTCCAGACTCAGCCTGATTTTCCCTTCGGGCGCTCTGTCGATACAAGATGGGGAAGCGTGTTCCTTCCTGTCCCGGAATTTAGGGAGGAATAGGGGCGCTGCGAACGGAAATGGACGGCCAGACTGCCCAAAAAACTTTCAGGAACGCTATGGCCACATCTTTGCCCTCCCCGCCGAATAAAGTAGAGCAGGATATTCGTGCTCTGGCGGCACGCTATGCGGCAGATTTACAGGTAAAGACAGAGATGCGGACGGCGGATATGGAAGCCGACGACAACGCTCACTATCTGATCTATCAAGTTCTGGGTGTCTCCGATGAAGAAGGTAAACTGATCGATCTCTATCAAAACAAGGGACGATTTCTCTACCAACATGCAGGAGCGTTTATCGAGCGGGCGGCGAAATTGTGTTTTGCAGAGAGATTTCCCGGCTCCGCAGCTCTTCGTATTCCGAATCCCTCCGGACAGCGACCGAAGACCTTTGAGATCGACCTCCTCATCGAACAGCGTGACGCTCTTGAGATCAAGTGGCGGGATGCGACCACCGATGGCGATCACATTACCAAGGAGCATGCTCGCCTCCGCGCCATTGCCGATGCAGGCTACAAGCCGATCCGCATTATGTTCTACTATCCCAATCGCGCACAAGCCATTCGCATTCAACAAACCCTGGAAACGCTCCATGCAGGTGTGCAGGGAGAGTACTACTTTGGTGATGCGGCCTGGAGTTATGTGCAGCAGTATACCGACGTCGATCTGAAAGCCGTGCTTCAATCCATCGCGGCAGAGAATGTAGAAAAATGGCAGAAATCAAAACCTTGATCGGCGACTGCCTCTCGATTCTCGATACGCTTCCAGAAGGCCAGTTCGACCTTATCTATCTTGATCCGCCGTTCTTTACGCAGAAGGAACATACGCTGACAACGCGCGATGGCAGCACTACCTTTGCCTTCCGTGATCTCTGGGCCTCGCACGAGGAATACGCCCATTTTCTTTACGAACGCCTCCTCAAACTAAACCGTGTTCTTGCGCCGACAGGCTCCCTCTTCTTTCATTGCGATAGCACCGCCGTGCATATCGCACGGCTGGTATTAGATCAGGTCTTTGGGACGGCACGGTTTCAGTCCGAAATCATCTGGACCTACAAACGGTGGTCGAATACCGCGAAAGGACTGCTTCCGGCCCATCAGACGATTCTGTTCTATTCCAAGAGCGCCGATTTCAAGTTCCATACCTTCCTGACCGACTATTCGCCATCTACCAATATCGATCAGATTACCCAGCGCCGGGCTCGCGATGACCGCAACAAGGTGGTCTATGCCAGAGACGCGCAGGGCCAGGTTCTCTCCAATGGCGCAAAGAAGGGCGTGCCGTTAAGCGACGTCTGGGATATTCCTTATCTCAACCCGAAAGCGAAGGAGCGTGTAGGCTACCCAACACAAAAGCCGATTCTGCTGCTGGAACAGATTATCAACCTTTGTACCGACAAAGATGATTGGGTGTTGGATCCCTTCTGCGGGAGCGGCACAACCCTGGTTGCCTCAAATCTCTTGGAGCGTCATGCCGTCGGAATAGACATCTCTCCGGAAGCCATCGCCCTGACCCAGCAGCGATTGGAACAACCCTTCAAAACAGAGTCCGCCCTGCTAAAAAAGGGACGTGAAGAGTACCTCCGCAAGGATACCGATGTCCTGACTTATCTTCAGGGACTGGACTGCCATATCGTCCAGCGTAATCAGGGAATGGATGCAATCCTTAAGCAGGACGTAGGCGGAAAGTCCGTATTCGTGCGCGTACAGCGCCCTGGAGAAAAGCTGCATGAGGCAGCCACGGCGCTTTGCCGCACCTCCAAAACCAAAGGCGATGCGCATCTGGTTCTAATTGTCACCGAAGACAACGAACTGCCCTTCGATTTGGACCCGCCTGTTGGTGTGACTCTCGTCCGCAGCACAGCCCTCACCATCAAAGATACGCTGTGCCAGAGACTCCTTTCTTTCTAAACGCTTCTTCTATGCTGGCCCAGCGCTACGGTCGTGCTTCTCTCTTTGAGCAGAGAGCTGCACCAACTCTCGGGGGAATACCTCCTGCACAGGCGATAGAATGACGGCCTCCTCTTTGATATAGGCTACGGACGCTGAAGCGCATAGAGATAGTGATCCGTGGAGGCGGCATAGACCGTTCCATTGGGGCCGGTGGCAGGCGTAACGTGGTCACCATCGGGAATGCTGGTCATCGACCAGCCAAAATAGTGTCTCCCTTTGTTGTAGCGATTCTCTCGTATCCTGTGCGCGGTATAAAGGGCAAGCAGGGAGCCGATAAGCAGCGAACTCCAGAGTAATCTGGACCTGTTTTTCATGAGCAGTGTTTTCCTCTATCGTTGGTTGTTGTCTGCTTCCATGATACGGGTTCTGGCTGCCGGAACGCATGAGGCGAATGGCCTATTTTATCGAGTCATAGGCGAGGGCAAAGCTCTTGTTTGAATCGAGGGAGGAATAGGGGAGGCGGGAACGGAAATGGAGCGAAAAGTGAGAGGAGACCGTTTTCGTTATGAGTTCCAACCCGTCGCCGCAGCCGGTCAAGGTAGGCATCATCGGATGCGGCAACATCAGCGGCATCTACTTTAAGGCCGGGAAGACTTTCCCGATCCTCGACATCGCGGCCTGCGCCGACCTCGATGTCTCCCGCGCCCGTGCGAAAGCCGAGGAGCACGGTGTGCCGAAAGCCTGCACCCCGGACGAACTGCTCGCCGATCCTGACATACAGATCGTCATTAATCTGACTATTCCGAACGCGCATCACAGCGTCTGCAAGGCCGCACTGCTGGCGGGCAAGCATGTCCATGTCGAGAAGCCGCTCTCCATCACCCGCGAACAGGGGCAGGAACTCCTGACGATCGCCCAGGCAAAGGGGCTGCGCGTCGGTGCGGCGCCGGATACGTTTATGGGCGGCGGGCTGCAGACCTGCCGCAAACTGATCGACGACGGCTGGATCGGAGAGCCCATCGGCGTGACCGCCTTTATGCTCTGTCATGGCCATGAGTCGTGGCATCCCGACCCGGAGTTCTACTACAAGGCAGGCGGCGGCCCCATGTTCGACATGGGACCGTACTACCTGACCGCGCTGGTCTCGCTCATCGGCCCGATCCGGCGCATTACCGGCTCCGCGCGCGTCACCTTCCCGGAGCGCATCGTCACCAGTGCGCCGAAATACGGGTCGAAGATCACGGTGGACACTCCCACGCATATCGCCGGAATCATGGACTTCGCCAACGGCGCAGTCGGAACGATTCTGACCAGTTTCGACGTCTGGCACTCTCAGCTGCCCAACATCGAGATCTACGGTACGGAAGGCTCCCTGCGCGTGCCCGATCCCAACGGCTTCGGCGGGCCGGTGTCGGTGCGGCGCATGGGCGCGAAGGAGTGGAGCGAGGTGCCGCTCACCCACGGCTTCGCCGACAACAGCCGAGGCATCGGCGTGGCGGATATGGCGTATGCGATTCAGTCTGGAAGGCCGCACCGGGCCAGCGGAGCCCTCGGGTACCATGTCCTCGAAGCGATGCACGGCTTCCATGACGCCTCCGCTTCCGACACCCACTACAAAATGCAGAGTACGGTGGAGCGCCCCGCGCCGCTGCCGCTCGGCCTGCCCAAAGACGCCCTGGACGCCTAGATTCCTCTGTGTCCATGCAATCGAAAGCACGGGGCGGAACGCACTTCCGCCCCGTGCTCTCATCTCAGTATTGCAGTTTTAATGTTCAGATCTCGACCAGAACGTCGCCATCTTCGACTTTGCATGCGTAGGTGCGCACTCCGACCCCGCAGCCATACAGACCCTCACCGGTGCGCACACTGAACTGCCAGGCATGGTAAGGGCACATCACGGCGTCGCCGTACAGTTCGCCCTCTCCGAGCGGCCCGTCGCGGTGCGGACAGCTGTTGTCGATACAGAAAAACTCGCCGCCTACATTGAACAGAGCCAGTTCCTTACCGCCCGCCTCAACCACTGTCCCCGTCCCGACTTCCACTTTCGCGGCCTCGGTCACCTTCACAAATCCCATCTCTTTGCTTCTCCTCACCCAATGTTTTTAGCCGCGTTCGACCGGCCCTTCCCACGCGCTCATACCCCCCAGCATATTGCCAACATTCTCGAAACTGGCCTGCTCCAACAGAAACCGCGCCACCCTCTGGCTGCGCACGCCATGTTCACACAGCACGATCGTCTCGCGCTTCGAATCCAGCTCACTCAGCCGTGTCGTAATCACCTGCATCGGCAGCAGCGTCGCGCCCGGAATATGATATTCCTCCCACTCCGGCTCCGTCCGCACATCCAAAAGCAGCAGCTCCGGCTCTGCCTCCCGCCGCGCCTGAATCTCCTGCGGCGTCCACATCTTCAATTTAGTTTCCTGTGCCATCTCTTCCCCTTCCTGGCTTCTTTTCTTCCTGTTCTGCAAAGAGAAAGCCCTTGCGGGCACCCCAAATCTGCTGTTCCCCCGCAAATTTCCTGCTTCAGGAAGCGGCGCGTTCCGGCTTGGGAGGGCGGAGCATGAGCGCCCGAATCATCTCCGGAGCCGATCGGTTCTCGAAAAGGACGGCGTTCAGGGCGGCGCAGAGCGGCATCTCCACCTGGCTGCGGGAGGCGAGTTCGCAGAGCGCGCGGGTTGTCGGGACACCTTCGGCGACCTGGCCGAGTTCTGCCAGGGTGTCGAAGAGGGAGCGGCCCTGCCCCAGCGCCTTACCGACGCGGTAGTTGCGGGAGAGGGAACTGGCTCCTGTCGCGATGAGATCGCCGACGCCGGAAAGGCCCAGAAAGGTCGCCTCGTCCGCGCCCTGGGCGCGTCCCAGGCGCACCGCCTCGCTCAGGCCGCGTGTCATTAAGGCAGCCTTGGCATTGTCGCCGAATCCCAGGCCGTCGCACACGCCTGCGCCGATCGCGATGACATTTTTGATTGCCCCGCCCAGCTCCACGCCGATCACGTCTCCGCTCGTATAGACCCGAAATGTCGGGGACGACTGATGCGTGAAGAGCTGCTGAATGGCCGTCGCCGCCTCGGGGTTGACAGACGCGGCGACGCTCGCGGTCGGCACACCGCGCGCCATCTCCACCGCTAGATTCGGCCCGGAGAGCACCACCGTCCGCTCCTCTGCGCACCGCAGGGTGGCCGCCAGCACCTGACTCATCCGCAGGCCGGTATTGTCTTCGAGCCCCTTGGAAGCCGAGAGCAGAAGCATGTCCGGCGCGATATAGGGCGCGAACTCCTCCGCCACCTGCCGCAATGCCCCGCTCGGCACCGCGAACACCACAACCTGACTCTGTGCGGCCGCTTCTGCACGGTCGGTCATCGGCTCTATATTAGGTGACAGCCTGATGCCGGGCAGATAGCGGGCATTCTCTCTCTCCGACCTGAGAGTGCTTACCAATCGCTCTTCTCTGGCCCAGAGCCGGACGGCATGCCCGTTCGCCGCCAGCAGCGCCGCCAGCGCCGTTCCCCAGCTTCCCGCCCCCAGCACCGTGATCTGTCCCTTTACTGCCGTCATATCGCTCCCAACTCTGTTCTGTATTGTGACCGTCAAAAAAGGAGGCTGGACCTGTTCGATCCAACCTCCCGATTTTACCCCAGAACCTGTCTGAACCACGATTTTCAGGATTATTGGGATCAGATCGTGGTTCAGACAAACAGAATCACAAGGAAACAGAATGGCCGATGCCGAAAGGGAAGTTTATGTACGCAGGAAAACAACATCTTCTCCTTTTCTGGGCAGGTCTGTGGCTCTGCTCGGGGTTTCGTGCCGAGGCGCAGATCGCCGTCCGGCAGCCGGTGTCTGCCCTCCCGCCGGAGACCTACAGTCTGCGTGTCGAGAACGCACAGTTTGGCCGGGTCGAGATCAGTCTGGACAGGGGGGGGCATACGATTCTGGTGGGCAGAGTGCTGCGGCCAGCCGTGCAAATGACGGCTGAGAAAGCGGCGGCAGCGGCGGGGACTGTTCTGCGGGCGCAGAGCGAGGGGGTGGCGTTCTGCGTGGGTCCGGGGCACATCATGAAGCTGACGCCAGCCTCTGCACCCAGCAAACCGGCGCGCCCTGGTAAGAAAGCGCCGGGGCCGGGGCCTGCCGCGCTCCTGACGGATATGGCATGGGGCAAAGGACTGTTCGGTGAGCTGCTGCTGCCGCCTGCAGGCACCGTGGTGGGAGCCATTGCCGACACGCCGCGCGAGGCTCCGTTTCCGGCAGACTACTTCCCGGCTCTTGACGATGTCTTTGTGTTTCATGTCCGCCTGCCGCTGCCTGCCGCGACT
>JAYTGR010000022.1:0-19374 GCA_043733205.1 Chthonomonadaceae bacterium | reverse complement strand
GCAGCGCCGTCGCCACAGATGCCGAGATGACCGGCGACTCCTCCGTGGGCAGCGGCTGCACGGTCGGCGCAGGCTCGAAACTGGACGCAGCCATTCTGCTGGACGGCGTGAGGGTCGGTAAGAGCGTCCGCCTGCGAGGCGTCATCGTGGACGAGGGGGCGACGATAGAAGACGACTGTATTGTGGAGGGAGCTGTCGGCGGGCCGACACTGGTTCTCGCCGCCGGAACGATCCTGAAGCAGGGCACTCGCATTCTGTACTGAACCGTTGGGATACGAACAAACCAAACAGACAGGGCGTCCGTTCAGCGTAACGGACGCCCTGTTTAAATAGTTGAGAAGGCAGAAGATCAGGAGCACAGCTGGCGGTAGAGGCTCACGACGCGGCGGACGTAGGCCTGCGTCTCGCGATAGGGAGGGATGCCTTTGTACTTCTTGACGGCGTTTTCGCCGGCATTGTAGGCTGCCATCGCCAGAGCCACCTGCTCGATGCTCATCCCACCGCCGGGCATCGACTTATCGGCGAACAGAGCCAGACGGCTGCGCAGATACGCCACGGACCCGCCCAGGTTCTGGACCGGATCGTAGGGGTTGCTGACACCGAGATCCCGCGCCGTCTCCGGCATGAGCTGACCCAGTCCCTTTGCGCCGGAATGGGAAGTGCAGTTCGGATCGAACTCGGACTCCGCGATGATCATCGAGACCACCAGGCGGGGATCGACATCGTACCGATCCGCGAAGTTGAGCAGATGGTAAGCGATGGTTCCCACCTGAGCGGCGCTCAGGCGCGGATTGATGCGCGCGATATAGCTGGAGTAGGGAGCATAAAGGGGCCGGGCCCGCTCCGAAAGTCCGCCGGAGAAATCACCGCTCTGGCCCGGCGAAAAACGCAGGTCGGGGCCGGGCGCAGTCACATGACGCCGTACCGAACGACTGGCCGCATCGTGCCAGCGGGTCTGCTCCTGCCGCCGAAGTTCTGCCGACCTGTTGGCTGCGTCGTACCGCGCCTGTTCCTCGCGCTCTACGGCCGAGACCGCACTCTCATGGGCCACCGCCAGCACTTTCAGCGGAACCACATTGCCGCTGCCGCCTTCGGCGACCTGCACCAGCACGCGCAGCGAAGGCGTGGTAAATTCACGGACGACCGACGCTTCTGCCCGAGGAATGTCCAGCACCGGCGCGGCAGGCGCAGCAGAGGGAACCAATGCCGCCGCTGGCGTCAGCTGCAGCATGATCGACAGGCTGTCGTCGGAGCCGATAGTGCCGCCGACGACCCCTTTCAGCTCCAGTGTTTTGCCGACATAGCGCGCTGGATTCGCCTGAACCTCGGCATAAGTGAGCGCGCGATTGGTGTGTCTGCCGCTGCGGAGTCGGACGAATTCGGGGCCGGTGCTGGCATGGGCCGTGAATGCGGGAAGAGACAGCGTGCCGATGCAGAACAGGGAAGCGAGCAGACGGAGGGAGCGAATTGTCACTTTGACTGACCTCATGTCCCGATGAAAAAGCATAAAAGAGAGGAGCGGAGAGAACGGGATTCGAACCCATGGTAGCCATTACTGGCTACAGCTACTTAGCAGGCAGCCGCTTTCGACCACTCAGCCATCTCTCCGCGACGACCCTATTGTAACATAGCCGCTCCAAAAAATCAACTCTGCGAGGCAAAATAGGCCCGGTGTGATCTACTTCACTCCCCATCAGTCAACAACTCCACATCCGAACTGTTTTCAAAATGGCACCGTCTATGTTATGATATAAACACTTATCCTCACGGAGTAATGCCATCTATGCCGGTTCACGATCCCGATCGGGTGCTCTGCCAGCGGGCCCAGCAGCGCGACCAAGCCGCATTCGAAACCCTCCGCGCCAAATATAGGCGCGTGGTTCTGAAGGTGATTCAGAATCGTGTCTATCAAGGGATCGGCCCCGACGACCTCGACGACCTCGACCAGAGAGTCTGGATCGAAGTCTGGCGCTCCCTGCCCAATTTTCGGGCCTCCTCTACCTTTCTGACCTGGCTTTTCAGTCTGACCGGCAATGTCGTTCTGGACTGGATCGGACGCAAACGCCGGGAGATTCCGACGGTCGAAGAGATCGTCTACGATACGCACAGCGACGATGGCGAACAGGATCGGCAGACCCTGCGCGACATCACGCTGTATGAAGCGATAAAAAATCTTTCGGCGACCGAGCGGGAAGTGATCTGTTTGAGCTATTTGGTACAACTAACAAATCAGGAGATTTCCGAGCAGCTCGGCCTCCCCCTCGGAACGGTGAAGAGCCGTATCCGGGCCGGACTCATCAAATTACGTGCCAATATGCAAATTCGAGACACGGAGGAGAAGGCTATCCTATGAGATCCTCTCTCACGGACGCCCAGGTGGACCGCGCTATCGCGGAAGTATTTGCCCGCCTGGAAGTGGATCCGACGATTCCCCACGTTATCATTCAAGAACTTATCGGGCTGGATCGCTACCGTCTCTATATGGGCTGTCCCGACCCCGAACGCCTGGCCGCTTTTGCGGAGGACGCGCTCTCTTTCGAAGCGGCCCTGCGTGTGGCTGTACATGAGAACGCCTGCCCGATCTGCCGCAGTGAGGTCGCAGAACTGCGCGGCTTCGTCCAGCAGTCGGCAGCGCGGCTCTTCGCAGAGATGCCTGCCTGGACGACTCCCTATCAGGAGCGCGTCGGCCTGCAGGATCGGCTGAATGCCGAACTCGATCAGGGCCAGTCGCGCTGCGTCACCTTGAAAGCCCCCTCCGGGATGGGGAAAACACGGGTGCTGCTCGAAACGGCCATCGAACAGTCGTTTTCTCATCCGGACGGCGTCTGGTATGTCTCCTGTGGCCGCGTCAGCAGTTCCGATCAGCTTCTGGCGGAGATCGCCGCCGCTGCGCACCTGCCCCGCGAGCAGCGCAGTCAGGGCTCCGAAACCGTCACGCGCTGCCTCGCGGGCAAACGGGCGCTCCTCGTGCTCGACGATGTGCCAGCCGAACGGGATATCGCGCGCTTCGTGGGAGGGCTGGTCGAAAGCAGTTCCGAACTGCATGTGCTGGCAGCTTCCAGGTCCGCGCTGGGTCTGCCGGGTGAGAGAACGTTCGGCCTTCCGCCCCTGGATACCCGCTTCGAACCAACCTGCGTCGATCCGTGGAGTAACGATGCCTTTCGCTTCTTCGCCTCTCATGTGCAGACGTTCGCCCCGGACTATCCGCTGACGCAGGACGACAGCAGGGAAGCGATCCGGCAGATCTGCGCCTATACAGAGGGCAGCCCGCTGGGAATAGAACTCGCTGCCTCCCGAGGGCATGAACTGTCGCCCATGGAGATCGCGGAGCTTCTGCGCCGCGAAGGCCCACCGAACGGGAATTTTGGACTGAACGGGCTGCTGGACTGGACCTACGAACTGCTGTCGCGGCGTGAACAGCGGCTGCTGCGCAATCTGGCCGTCTTCGCCGGAAGTTTCGCCCCTGAACAGGCTGAGGCCGTCTGTGCAGAAGAGGCGACCGATGAGATCCTGAAAACCCTGGTGCGCAATGCCCTGGTGCAGCCGGTGCAGGCCGGGGATCTTACGCGCTATCGTCTGCTCGATCCCGTGCAGGCTTTCGCACGGAAACGTCTGAAATCCGATGAGCCGACGCGGGCACGTCAGCACGCCGTCTACTTCCTCGGCTTCGCCAAACGGCAGGGTGAGAAACTGGATCGGCACGATCAGGTCGAGGCCATACAGGCGCTCACTACAGATCTGCCCAACGTGCGTGCGGCCATCCAGTGGGCTGAAACCGCCGGAGAGAGCTTTACGGCCGGCAGTTTCGGTCTGGCGCTGAACCGCTTCTTCTTTCTGCAGGGAGACTGGCAGGAGGGCGTGGACGGACTGCGCCGCGCCGTGCGCGCCTTCGAGCTGACGAAAGATACCACGCGCCATGATCGCGCCCGTCTCTCTCTGGCGGGCAGTCTGACCAACAAAGGCGAATACGATGAGGCTGAAGCGCTCTACACGGCTGTCGCGACCGAAGCGATCCAGCGCGGTGAGACGTTGCTGCTGGCGGAAGCGCGCCACGGTTTGGGTAACATCGCCCAGCGCCGCCGCCGCTATCCGGACGCCTCGCTCTGGTTCGAGGAAGCCCTCTCGGGTTTTCTGCGCGCAGATAATCTCTGGCTCGCCACCGTCTGCCGCCTCAACCTCAGCTGGGTTCGGGCGCGCCAGGGGCAGTTCGAAGAGGCCAAAACGCTCCTGACCGACTGTCTGCCCACCCTGCGCACACGCGGCGACCGGTACCCGCTGGGCGATGCCCTCTCCAATCTGGGAAACATCGCTCGGATGCAGGGACATTGGCTCGAGGCACGCGGCTGCTACGAGGAGTGTCTGCAGGCACGCCAGGAAGTCGGATACGTCAGCGGTATTGCGGCCATGATCAACAATATCGGAGAGACCTGGCAGGCGACCGGCGATCACGTTCGCGCCGAGTACTGTTTTGCGGAGGCTGCCCGACGTTACGAACAGCTTGGGAACCACCGGGATCTGGCCGCCGTGCTTGCGAACCAAGGAGCCTTGGCGCTGGACCGGTCGGAGAAAAGGCGGGCGCGTGAGCGCTTCGAAGAGGCTCTTCGCCTGCTTCTGGAGACCGGCGATGTACACAATGCCGCCCGAGTGCGCCGGGATCTCGGCAGACTGGCGCAGCTGGAAGGCCGTCTGCGCGAAGCGACCGGATGCTTCTCCGAAAGCCTGCTGCAGTTCTATCGCCTCGGCGCCAATCCGGAGGTCGCCACCACCCTGTTCCTGTATGGTAAACTAAAGGAGATTCAGAACGCTCCTCGCCGCGCTGGGCTCCTGCTGGCGATGGCCTACCGGCTGTGCGTTCAGTTTCGCCTTCCCGAACTGGAAGAGACACGAACGGCTTTGGAAGCGCTGGAAGGGCGCATCGGTACGGAGATGCTTCGTCAGCTGACGCTCCAGGCCAGCACGACGAATGTGGAAGAGATCGTTGCGCTTGTCGCCGATGCGTGAGAGTGACAGGATGTGAACTCAAGGACTTCACCCGGTTAAGATGCGAGGCCGAAAGGGAAAGTAATGCGTAGAGCTGCTGTGCTGTGGGTCACCATGTTTTTGGCAGGGAGTATCGCTGGGGGGGCAAAAGCGGATGGCACGATCATCCTCAACAGCGCCAGCGATTTCGGGAAGAATGTCGCCGACGGCACAATCATTGGGGTGAATGTCAATCCGACAACGGCGCAACAATTGGCTTCCAATTCCGCTCTGAACAGCGCGTTTCCTATCGCGCCTGGTCAGACCCAAAGTAAAGTCAGTTCCATTGCAGCAGCGAGCAGTCCGTTGAATGGACTGCTGAACTCCGCTGCGCCGGGGGGGAATGGACAGTATGTCTCCTCCTGGACCTATGGATACCACATCGACCCCGATCTTACTCGCTATACGATCAACCTGGGCCTCGTCCTGCCGCAGGTTGCGGCCAGTCCCACAGGTTCCGGCATCAACCTGGTTACGATCGCCGTGACCTCGCTGAACAGCAGCGACCCAACGACCTACAGTTCGCGTGTGTGGGGCTTCGATAACACGATTCTAAACCCCAATCCCAACACCGGCCTCGAAAATTTCAGTCTGGCAGCCGTAGATGGCTTGGGAACGGGCGGGTCGAACTATTTTACGCAGGCGCCAGGCTTCGATTTAACGAAAGTCCTGTACGTCAGTATCGGCTATCGCGGGGTGTTCGATGGAAGCTACCCTGCCACTCCGGATGGCACCACCGGCGCCTTCTGGACTGGCGCTGCCTCGCTCGACGTTGTCGCTGCCCCCGAACCTAACAGCGCGCTCGTTCTGGCATGCGGCCTCCTCGGTGCGGGCCTCCTGCGATCCGCCCGACGCGCTCGATCCCGCCATCGAAAATAGCCCCGCACGATCGTATAACCAGGACCGTTCGTCCTCCCGGCATCTCGATTGACGAACGAAGCGCCATCCTGGTATAATGCTGTTATCCGGAAAAAGATACTCTCGGTTCTTACTGCAGAAACGAAGCCCGTTTTTTTGCCCGGTGGCTTTCTCGGTCTGTTCTCCATCGGAGGCAAACACTGTGCGAGTTCTCACCCGCCTGCTTAGTCTATCGCTCGTCGCCGCCGCACTAGGCGGCGGGTTTCTTTATGGGCATGCCCTGGGAGCGCACGGGCAGGGGAAAGGCGCGCGCCTGCGTGTCGGGTGCCTGCTCCCGTTCGCCACGACCGACTCGCCGGACGGCGACAACACCGGCCACCAGGCCGATGAGTCCGTTCCTCCTGCGAACGTCTATGAAGATGTTCTCGATCATGTTCAAAAAGAGTTCGTAGAGAATAACGTCACCAGCGACGGCCGATTGAGCAGTAGTGCACTCGCCCGTATGTTCGCTTCTCTCGACGATCCCCACACGTTTTACCTCGATCCGTCCCTGTGTAAATCACGCATGCAGGCCTTTCAGGGCCATTTTCACGGCATCGGCGCCGTTCTTACCGTCACCCGTACACAGCGTGCCGATGTCGAGTATCGCCATCTGACTGTCGTCGATGTGATGCCTGGAAGTCCTGCCGAGCATGCTGGCCTCCTGTCGGGAGACAACATCACGGCGATCGACGGACACTGGATCATCGCCTACAATCCCCTGGTGGCCGAAGAGCAGATCGCCCTGAAACAGGAGGAGGAGAGGTCGCGGCATAACGAACTGCAGCAGATTCGAACGCGGTTTCAGCGTGGTTTTTCGCTTTCGACCGCACTGCCGCTGCTGATCGGCGGAGAGGACAAGCCGCTTCAAGTCAGCATCGAAAGGCCGGGCAAACCGGGAGGCTGGACCGTCCGCCTGATAACGGCAGCGACCGAGGTGGCCCCAGTCGTCTATCGCTCGGCAGGCAAAAACATCGGTTATCTGCAGATACGCCAGTTCAATCCCCGCGCCGCTCTGGAGATACGCGGCGCTCTGCGTGGACTGGATCCCGCCCTGCGGGGACTGATCGTCGATCTGCGCTCGAATCCCGGCGGCGTACGCTCGGAATCCGAAGCTGCGACGGATGGCCTGGAGGCGCTGAAAGCGCTGCTGCAGCCGCTCACGTCTGGCGGCGTGGCCGCCTTTCTGGAACGCCGCCCTGCTGTCGGAAAGCAGGCTCCGGTTCGAGAACCGCTGAAACTGCCGACCGACCTGCAGCGCAAATCCCTGCCGCTCATCGTGCTGGTAGATCGCGGCACCGCCAGCCTGGCCGAGGTCGCCGCACAGGCCCTGCATGCATTGGGGGGAGCTAAAATCTTGGGCAGTCACACTTTTGGGGACGACCGTCTTTCCTTTTTTGGAACGCTTAAAAGCGGCGGCGGTGTGGAGATGACGACTGCGCACCTGTTCTCGGCAAACGGTGCCAGTCTGAGCCGGGGACTGGAGCCGGATCTGTCGATGGCCGCTCAGAGTGGGGCTGGCGAGGATCCCGTCCTGCAGCGCGCCACTCTGCTTATGGCGACAGGAGAGCAGTGATGGCACATTCGCATAAACAGCAGACACCCGGATCGTGGCTGATGCTCGTTCCTGTAGTTCTGGGGCTGTTCTTCGTCGCGACCTTTATAGGTTATCTGGCAAATAACGACCCTCAGGCGGCCGTACGTTCTCCTCTCACTGCATCGCTTACCGTGCAGACTTCGCGCGCAGAGCCTCGGGACAGGCAGGAAATGATCGTTCCTCCGAGGGAGGGGACCAGTTCGGGCGCAGAAATCGATCCTGTCGCCAGTTATAAGCAGGCGCTCGCGCTTCTGGACGCAAACTACTACGGCCCTCCCCTGGATACCAAAAGGACACGCCAACTGACCTATGAGGCGATCCGGGGGATGCTGACCAGTCTGCGCGACCAGTTCACCACCTTCCTCGATCCCGCAGAATGGTCCCAGATGCAGGCCCTGACGAAAGGCGATTTCGAAGGGATAGGAGCCTATCTCGATCAAAAATCCCGTGGGTTCGTGCGTATCGTGCGGCCTATCCCCACCAGCTCCGCAGAGAGAGCAGGCATTCAGTCCGGCGATCAGATCGTCGCTGTCAACGGCCGCTCGGTGCGGGGGAAAGAGATGGGCGAGGTCATCGACCTGATCAAAGGCCCTCTCGGCACCCGCATACGGCTGGGAATTCTGCGCGGAAACCGCACCCTGAGCATGACCGTGACCCGCACCCGTGTGGAGCCTCCCGTCGTGCAGCACTGGATGGAAGACGGCCAGTATCGAATCGGCCACATCGTCCTCTCGGAATTCAACGAACGTACGATGGAGCAGCTGAACAGCGCCTATCACGACCTCGAACGGCAGAAGATGAAGGCGCTGGTCTTCGATATGCGCTCGAACCCCGGCGGCCTGCTGGATACGGCGATCTCCGTCGCCAGCGTCTTCGTACCCGCGGACAGCGGCGAGGCCGCTGCTCTCAAGAAGAACGTGGTCATCCTGCGGGAAGGGGGCGGCCAGGAGAAGGGGCTGAAACTGAGGCCCTACGAACACACGCACGGTCAGCTGCCGCTGGTGGTTCTGGTGAACAGCAACAGCGCCTCCGCCTCCGAAATCGTCACGGGCGCCATCAAAGACTATGGCGTCGGAACGATCATCGGCGAACGTACCTATGGCAAAGGACGGGTTCAGACGCTCATCCCGATGGATGACCGTTCTGCGCTCCGGCTGACTACTCAGCTCTACTATCCCCCCCGCCACGTGGACATCAACTTCCGCCGTGACGAGCTGGGAATGCGCATTCCAGGTACGGGAGGCATCGCTCCGGACATCGAAGTGAAGCAGCCGGCCGCCTGGAAAGAGGAAAATTTCCGGGACAAAGCGAACGATCTGCAGCTCCAGACGGCGCTCTGCTTCCTGAGAGCGCGCCTCCAGAAAAAGACCGTGGCCGAAGCTTCCGATGCCGTCAGAAAGGCCTCGATGCACTGAAACTTTGGGGTGGATCGGGCGTCAAACACAGCATATAAGCGAGGATCGGATGAGGAATGGGCGACAGGGCCCGTTCCTCTTTTGCATGGATTTGCATGGCAGGGAGAAGAAAGGCAGTACGATGTATACGCGGGGAGTGCGGGGCGGTTGGGGGCTGGCGGCAATAGGGATTCTGGCATTGGCATTGACGGGGTGCAGCAGGAACAAGAGTGCATTGGTGACGGGAAGTCCTGGAGGGATGGGGAAAACGACGCCCTCATTTGAATCGCCTGCCTCGAAGTCGGCAGCCGCCGGAGGCGCCTTAAAAGAGTGGAGAGCGACGCCGCATTTTCTCGTTCGCGCACCGGTAAGCCTGCAAAAAGTGGCGCTGACCTTCGACGCCGGCAGCACCGACAGAGCGGTGGAACCGATCCTGAGCGTTCTCGCAGAGCATCATGTTCACTGCACTTTCTTTTTGACCGGTCAGTTTTGCAGGAAGTTTCCCAAGTCCTGCCGGGCGATCGCCGATGCCGGGATGGAACTGGGAAATCACTCCTTCAGTCATCCAAAGTTCACGCGGCTGACGCCGGACGCGATCAAAGATCAGCTCGATAGGAGCGAGGCGGCGATCGAGGAGGCCTGCGGGCGGGGAGCCAAACCGCTCTTTCGGTTTCCCTATGGCGACAGCAATCGCCGTTCGCTGATGGCGGTCGTCGCCAACGGTTACCAGCCGATCCACTGGTCGCTGGACTCGCTCGACGCCTTCGGCAAACCCAAGACCGCCGATTTCGTCGCGGAGCGCTTCATCAAACGGCTCCGGTCCGGCGATGTGACACTGATGCACGTCTCCTGTCCCACCTCTGCCGAGGCGCTGCCGCGTATATTCGACCGTCTCGACCGGATGGGAGTGCAGGTCGTTCCTGTCAGCGAGCTGCTGATCGCGCAGAAACAGACGGCTGCCCGCATCGAACCTTCACGTTTCCGCGCACTGCGTAAAATGTAGTTAGGGACCATCGGTCAGCTGGTGCAGAAACACAGTGGCGGCGTGGGAGAGACGGTCGGGCCGCCAGACAGCTGCCAGTGTGCGGGTTGGGCGGGGCGGGGTCAGTTCGATGACGGTGGCTCCGGGCGGGGGATGAATGGCGAGGCGCGGCAGCAGGGCGATGCCAAGCCCGGCGGCGACAAGCTCCTGCATCCCCTGAGCGCTGCCGCTGATGCAGGCGATGCGCGGCGCGAATCCGGCGGCGAGGCAGGCTGCATAGAGGGGATGCGAGGAAGTCGCGCCTTCCGGCACCCAGATAAAGTCTTCGGAGGCCAGGTCGGCGAGCGCGACTTCCGCCCGCCCCGCCAGAGGATGCGCGATGGGAACGACGAGCGCAAGCTCTTCCTGAAGCAGCTCCCGGCGTTCCAGTCCTTCCACGAGATAGGGCAGATGGACGATTCCGATGTCGGCCTTGCCGCCATAGACCGCTTCCGCGACCGCTTTGGCTGGCACCGTCTCGCGCAGTGTGATCTCGATGTCGGGATAGGCCTTGCGGAAGGCGGCGAGGTGCCGGGGCAGAAGATGCTGACCGGGCGTCGGCAGCGTCCAGAGAGCGAGCTGCCCGCGCCGCAGCCCTGCCACCTCCTGTACCGCCCGTTTGGCAGCCTCCTCCTCCTCCAAAATACGTTCGGCATAGAGCAGCAGCGTGCGCCCCGCATCCGTCAGCCTGACAGAGCGACCCTGCCGATAAAACAGAGGCGCGCCGACCTCCCGCTCCAGATTGGAAATCTGCTGAGAGAGGGAAGGCTGTGAGACATGATTGGCTTCGGCTGCGCGTGTAAAGTGTTCCAGACGCGCCGCCGTCACAAAATAACGTAACTGATAGATTTCCATTAGGTTGCTGTAGGCGTGTTTTAGGCCGTGGGCAGGACAGCGATAGGAACCTCTCCGACCGTATAGAACGATCCGGTCACCAAAATCATGTCTTCTGGAGCGGCCTCCTCTATCGCGGCCAGGACCGCTTCCGCAACCCTGGGAACTATGCGAACATTGGGAGTAAATCGAAGCGCTGCTGCGGCGATCTCCTCGGCGGGCAGGGCGCGTTTCCAGTCCGGCTGGCAGGCGTAGATCTGAGCGGCTTCTGCGGCGAACGGGGCGAGAACCTCTGCCGGGTCGTGCCCGCCGACCATCCCAACGACCAGCAGAAGGCGCTGAATGCTATATTGCGCGCGCAGTGCGGAGACCGGGCCATGCAGAGCGGCGGCGGCGATCCCATTATGGGCGCCGTCCAGAATAAGTCGTGTCCCTTTGCGCAGCGTTATCTCCTGCATCCGGCCGGGGAGAATGGTCGCTGCAAGGGCTGTGCGCACGGCTTCTACGGAGAGGGTCTGTCCGCTGGCCAGGAGCGCGCATTCCGCCGCTGCCACAGCACAGGCCGCATTGACCTTCTGGTACACGCCCTGCATGCGTAACGTCAGATCGGTGTAGAGATTCTGCGCCGTCGCGATGCGAAATTTCGATTGATGCGGGCTGAGAGCCTCGCCCCCCGACTCTTCCAGCTGCCAGCGGACCTGCGCAGGATCCTGTGTCGGTCGCTCGGCACCGCCCTGCCGTATTAAGGCCAGCGGTACGAAGCGCTCTGCGGCGATCCGTGCGATTACCTCCAGAGCCTCGGCATTGTCCACGGCCGTAAAACAGGGTATTCCGCTCTTCAGGATACCCGCTTTCTCCGCTGCGATCAGCCCATGCGTCTCTCCCAGGATCTGCGTGTGGTCGAGGCCGATATTGGTGATGACTGTCACGGTGGGCTTCACGAGATTGGTGGCATCGAGCCTGCCGCCGATCCCAACTTCGATACAGGCGTAATCGACGTTCTGCTCGGCAAAATAGAGAAAGCCAACCAGCGTCTTGAGTTCGAATTCGGTCGTCTGCCCTAACGTGGTCTCTGCCAGCGCCTCGATATGCGGACGGGCGAGTGTGACAAGGCGCGCGAAATCCTCCCGTGAGATCATCTCGCCTTGTACCTGGATCCGCTCCCGCACATCGAACACGTAGGGCGAATAGTAGCTGCCGACCCGACAGCCGGAATGCTGCAGCACCGCCGCCGCCAGCGCCGTCGTCGAGCCTTTGCCCTTGGTGCCGGCGACATGAACGATGCGGTACCGGTCCTGCGGGCTGCCGAGGCGCGCGCACAGCGCCTCGAACCGCTCGTTCCCCAGTTTCCAGCCGAACCGTATCAGGCCCTCCATATAGTGCAGGGCCTCTTCAAACTCCATGATACATCCGTTTCACTTTCTGTTTTGAAGGCGCTCTTTCCGGCCTGCAGCAGAGACGCATGGTAAAAAACAGCAATGCCGTCGGAAGTCCTGTTTACCGGCGGCAGGCAGAGACATTTGCCGTCCTCCTGGAAGAGTGTTCCAGGAGGACGGAGCGGGGAGTGGTCACTTATCGAAATTGGAGTCGAAGGCGATGTCCGAGGGCTTGAAGTCGGCCTGACGCACAAACTCCGCCGCTTCGGTGGCGCCGTGTTCGCGATCCATGCCGCTGTCCTCCCACTCGACGGAGAGCGGACCCTGATAGTTGATATAGTTCAGCGCACGGATGATCTCTTCGAACTCGATGGTGCCGTGGCCGAGCGACCGGAAGTCCCAGTAGCGTTCGGGGCTGCCGAAGTTGACATGGCCGCCGAAGACACCGACCCTTTTGGGAGTGGGCGACCAGTAGACATCCTTCATGTGGACATGGAAGATGCGATCCGGAAACTCGTAGAGGAACTGAACGTAATCGACGCCCTGATAGCCGAGGTGACTGGGGTCGAAGTTGAAGCCGAAGGCCGGATGATTGTCCAGCGCGTCGAGGGTGCGGCGCGCGGAGACCGTGTCGAAGGCGATTTCGGTCGGGTGGACCTCCAGCGCGAACTTCACGCCGTTCTCCGCGAATACGTCGAGGATCGGCGTCCAGCGCTCTTTCAGCAGGGCGTAGCCCGCTTCTATCTGGCCCGGCATGACGGGAGGGAAAGAGTAGAGCAGATGCCAGATGGAAGAGCCGGTAAAGCCGTTGACGACGCCGACACCGAGATTCTTCGCTGCTTTCGCCGTCAGTTTCATCTCTTCGGCGGCGCGGGCATTCACGCCGGCCGGATCGCCGTCGCCCCATACATGGGCGGGCAGGATCGCTTTGTGGCGCTCGTCGATGATGTCGAGGACGCCCTGGCCCGCCAGGTGGTTGCTGATGGCCCAGGTTTTGAGGCCGTGCTTCGCCAGGATATCGTGGCGGGACTGGCAGTAGGCGGCGCTGTCCGGGCCGGTGGCCTGAACGGGGTCGAAATGGTCGCCCCAGCAGGGCAGTTCGATGCCGTCGTAGCCGAACGCCTTCGCTTTCGCGGCGGCGGTCTCAAAGGGCAGGTCGGCCCACTGGCCGGTAAAAAGCGTAACAGGTCGAGCCATAGTTGCGTGTGTCCTCCTCGATACATTGCTTGTTTGTCGGTATTCCGGTCATGGCGCAGGGCCGGAACACAAGAGCGCCCTCCCCGCAGGCAGGTCAGGGTTTGACGGCTCTCTTCTGCGGCGCCGAATTCACGGTCGGCGTTGGCTCGGTCGGCGTCGGCGCGACCGGAATTGGCTGCGAATGGGGCGTCGTGTCCTTGCCTTTGTTGAGCGCGGCCTCCGTGTACCTGTTGCCGGCATTCCAGAGCAGGAAATCGTGAATATTGAGGTCGTTCAGCGCCTTGATCTCCGCTTTGACATCCGCTGGCCCGTACTTGACGTGACGCAGATTAAAGTCCTGAATCCACGGCCGCAGTCTGCATTTGGGGTTCGCGAACAGCCGCTTCTGCGCGTCACCCACTGAGAGCGTTATGGTCTTGTAAGGCTCCTTATTCGGATCCTTCATGCCGTACTCGCCGTAGGCATAGTGGGAGGGATAGACCATAGGGGAGAGATAGTCCACGTGCTGAATGACTTTTTCAAACTGCTGTCCGATGCCTTCATCGTCCTTGACACGGCTGGTCAGACCGAAGACATCCGCCGAAAACCAGCCTCCCTGGGCGTGAATTTTCGCTTCGGCATACTTCAGAAAACCGGCGATCTGATCTTCCCGTTTCGCTCCGGCAGGTTTGCCATCGTACTGCAAATTCTTGCTTTCGCTCGTGAAGCGCACATAGTCGAACTGAATATCCTTGAAGCCATGTTTGAGGGCATCGAGGGCGATATCGACATTGTAGTCCCACACCTCTTTTTTGTAAGGGTTGAGCCAGTAGTGGTGTGTGTGGTCGTGCCACAGTTTGCCGCTGGCGTCATGCACGGCGAGTTCCGGATGGGCCAGCGCCAGTTTGTTGTCCCGCATGCAGGCGATGCGCGCGATGGGGAAGATATGATGTGCGTTCAGCAAAGCAATGACTGGGTCCACCTTATACGCATGGTTCAGAGCCTTCGCCTCTTTCACCATCGGAAGGTCCATGTCGTAGTAAACTTCACCGTCGTCTTTGACATCGATGACCATGGCGTTGAGTTCGGTACGGTCCACCAGCGCGACCAGATTCGTCAAGCGCTTTTTCAGGCCCGCCGACCAGCCCGTCAGATAGATGCCGCGCACCCCTTCCGGAGGGAGGGGAGCCAGTCCTGGCGGTCCTGCAGGCTTTACGGGGGCAGCCTTCGCGAGGGGCGTCGGATTGGCATTCGGCACGGCAGCGTCCTGTTTGGGATGACAGCCCGACTGTGCAGCAAGGAGAAAGAGAGCAGGGAGCGCGAGCCGACAGCCCGCGCGCGGAAGGAAAATAGATTTCATAAGTGGTCCAATTGAATAGTGAGAGACGTACGGTGTCTAAGGAAGCCGGGAGATGCGGCTTGCTGGAGAGTATTCTAACATACTTCCGAGGGCTTGTCTATTGCAGGGCACGAATTTTTTCGGAGAGAACGCTGGGAGCGCAGACGCGCTGCGTTGACAGGCTGTTCCTGCTGTGCTATCCTGTGCATACTATGTCGATCACGTTCCTGTCAGAGGGAATACGAGCAAAATACAGGGAGACAACGACGTTTTGGAAACCATCGAATTCAGTGCGGCAGTCAAAGCGCAGGCGGAACGGCTCCGGCGCGGAGCCCAGCAGATCGTGCCCGCACACGGCCTCGAACTCAAACTGGCGAAATCGGAAAAGACCGGCATCCCCCTCCGAATCAAACTCGGCCTGGACCCGACCGCGCCGGACATCCATCTGGGGTTCGCCGTCGTGCTGCGCAAACTGCGGCAGTTCCAGGATCTGGGGCATCAGGTCGTGATTATCATTGGGGACTACACCGCGCTGATCGGAGATCCTTCGGGCAAGTCCGTAACCCGGCCCATGCTGTCGGAAGAGGAGATTCGCGCCAACGCCGTGACCTACGTCGATCAGCTGACCCGTATCCTGGACCGCGAACGCACCGAGATCCGGTTCAACAGCGAATGGCTGGGCAAATTGAACTTCGCCGAACTGGTGCGCCTGACCTCGAAAGTGACCGTAGCACGCATCCTGGAGCGCGAAGACTTTGCCACCCGCCTCGCCGCGCACCAGCCGATCAGCCTGCACGAACTGCTCTATCCTCTGGCGCAGGCTTACGACTCCGTCTGCATTACGGCCGACATCGAGATGGGCGGACTGGATCAGACCTTCAATATTCTTGCCGGTCGGGATCTGCAGGAAAAAGAGGGGATGGACCCGCAGGTCGGCATGTTCATGCCGCTGCTGGTCGGCCTCGACGGCGTCAAAAAGATGAGCAAGTCGCTCGGTAACTACGTCGGTATCGGCGAGACTGCGGACGTGATGTTCGGCAAACTGCTCTCGATCTCCGATGCCATGATGCGCGACTACTTCGTGCTCTGCACCGACGTGCCGCTGGCAGAGATCAACATACTGCTCGGGCACGCGGAGAGCGGCGAAGTCAACCCCAAGTCGGTCAAATCGCGCCTGGCACGGGAGATCATTGCGGTCTATCACGGAATGCCTGCCGCCGACGCCGCCGAAGCGGAATGGAACCGTATTCACTCCGCCGGCGAGGTTCCCAGCGATATGCCCGATGTAACGGTGCCTGCCGACAGCTCTAAAGACGGCAAAATTTGGATATGCAAACTGCTGACGGTCGCCGGAATGGCCAAGAGCAATGGGGATGCGCGTCGCCTTGTCGAGCAGGGCGGTGTCACTATCAACGGCGTCAAGATCGCTGATCCCAGTGCGGAGCTTCCGCTCGACAGCCTGAACGACGCGGTGCTACGGGTGGGGGCGCGGCGCTACGTCCGGCTTCACCTCGCCTGAGAGCGCGAAGGCGATACGCTCTTTAAGAGTTGGGTGCGTGCCGAACCAGAAATGCAGCAGCGCGGGCGGATCCGGGTCGGAGAAGTCCCGCTCCGCAAAACCGACCATAAGGCGGGCGGTCGCCGTGTGCAGCCCCGTGATGCGCAGGCCGAAAGCGTCTGCTCTGTGTTCCATATAGCGCGATTCGGCGCTGGCGATGGGATTCTGGATGAGAACCGCGACGTTGAAATAGAAAAACAGCAGCGGCAGGGCGGCGAGGTCCAGAGGACCACGCAGCCCTGTTTTGCTTTGGCGTGTGCGCCGCTCTAACAGAGGCCAGAGGCGAAACGCCAGGAAGTAGAACGCGCCGGAGCCGAGCGCTCCCGAGAGCAGGCCGAACCAGATATGCTTCTCGACATAGTGGCCCATCTCATGCCCGATCATCGCCAAAAGCTGATCTTCCGGCAGTGTCTGGAGCGCGGTATCGTTCAATACGATACGCGCCGCCGGGCCGACCCCCGTCACATAAGCATTGACATGGGCTGTGCGGAGGCTGGTGTCCTCCACAAAAACATCGGCATGCGGTACTCCCATGCGCGCCGCCAAAGCCAGTATTTTGGTGCGGAGCGGTCCAGCGGACAGGGGAGCATAAGAGTTGAAAAGCGGCGCGATAACGAGGGGCTGCAGGATCAGAACGCCGATCAAGAGAGGCAGCGTCAGCCCCCACATCCAGAGCCACCACCGGCGCGGTGTCCGCACGGTGAGCCAATAGACCCCACACAGCAGAGGCGCGAGCGCCAAGCCAATCCCCCAGTCTTTCGCCGCGTCTGCCAAATACATCGCCAGTCTCTCGTGGGAAAAACCATAGCGCCACTCTGTCGCCAGTTCCGCCAGCCCAAACGGCAGATTCCAGAGCGCCATGAGGAGAGTGTAGAGGCCATAAAACACGAGAAGCGCACGAAAGGGAGAGGGGCAGTTTTCCTCTGGAAGAGGCCACCCCAACAGACCGTAAACAATATTCCGCAACTGCACCGACAGTCTGGAGCGCACCAGGAGCCACAGTCCCAGCAGACTCCAGACCATGCCGGTAAGCCCCAGCGCACGCTGCGTACGTGTGTATGCGAGCGCACGCGGAGGGATATGAGGGGAATAAGGATCCGGGCGCACTGCTGTTGTGGCTGGAACTTCGCCGGCATTCAGAGCAGGCAGCGCAGATTGCTGCGCATTTATTGGTGTGACACCAAGCCACAATATCAGCGCCAACACCATCGTCCAGCCTGCCAGAATGCGCAATACGTCTCTCCCTCCCCGAAACTGTCGGTTTAATGGGCCGGTATCGCCTTAACCGATTGCGGCAAGGACAGCGTCGTAGTTGGGTTCGCTGCTGATGTCGGGGACGTACTCGACATATTTGAGCATACCATCGGGGCCGACCACGAACGTCGAGCGCGACAGAATGCGCGTCATGGGACCGCCGGCGATCAGAACGCCGTAGGCCTTGCCAAAGCTGACGTCGCGGTGATCGGAAGCGCACTGCAGTTTATCGATGCCCTCCGCGCCGCAGAAGCGGGCCTGTGCGAACGGCAGATCGGTGCTGACGGTGACGACAACGACGCTGTCGGGCAGGGCCGCCGCTTTCTCATTGAACTTTTTCGTCTGGATAGCGCAGAGGGATGTATCGACGGAGGGTACGACGGAGAGCAGCAGAGTTTTGCCCGCAAAGTCTGCCAGTGTGACATCGGCAAGACCCGTTTCGGTCCGCTGCTGCAGGTTGAAATCGGGGGCCTTGTCGCCTGCTTTGAGTTCCGGCCCCTCCAGGGGGATAGGTGCGCCGTGCATTGCTGTGGTGCGATCGGACATAATCGTTCTTTGCTCCTTCTTTGGGGTGTTGTTAACGGGCTGCGAGGGGCCTGCGCTCCTCGATACGATCGAGCCGACCGTCGGACAGATGGTAGATGATGTCGGCCTCTGCGACCATTGCCGGATCGTGTGTCACGACCACGACGGTGCCGCGCTCGCGATAGGTCATCAGCAGTTCGATGACCGCACGACCGTTGGCATGGTCCAGCGCGGCAGTCGGTTCGTCTGCGAAGAGGATCGCCGGGCGATTCATCATCGCGCGGGCCACGATGACACGCTGACGTTCGCCTCCGGAGAGATGCGCGGGCGACCTGTCGGCCAGAGGCAGGATATTCAGCTCGTCCAGCAGAGAGTCTACCCGCTGCCGGGCCTCTTTGTCCTCTCTATTGGCGGCGACCAGCACGTTTTCACGCGCGGTGAGATAGTTGAGCAGAAACGGCTGCTGAAACACGAAGCCGAACTTCTCGCGCCGCACCTGCACTCGCTCCTGCTCCTTCATGCGGGTGAGGCTGCGGCCTTCGTAGAGAATCTCTCCGCTCGAAGGCTGTTTCAGCCCGCTCAGCAGATAGAGCAGCGAGCTTTTACCGGAGCCGGAAGGCCCCATGATGCCGAGAAAGCCGCGTTCGGGGAAGGAGGCGGTGATCTCCCGCACAGCATAGGTGAGGCGGTCTCCATCGCCATAGCAGAGGCTGACGTTCTGGGCGCGCAGACTCATCGGTCCGGGTCTCGCGGACGCGGGGGACGGGGCTCGTTGACATCCAGAACGACCTGAGCGCGGCTGCCGCCCTGCGGCAGCCCGACAAATCGCACGGCCGTTCCGATGGCGGTCACCTCCATCCACTCGCCGCCGTGCAGATAGTCGATCCGCAGGTCCACGCCGATGACGCCGTCCGCCCCAAGCGCGTCTGCTTCTGCCTGCATTCGGGCGAGAGCCAGTTCACGGGCGTCGTACATGAGGCGCGAGACATCCTGCACTTCACCGCGGAAAGCGCCCTTCAAATTAGCGAGCCAGCCGCGAAACGCGCCCATCGAGTAGACGCAGTTGCCAAGCACCATACCCAGTGGCTGATAGCCCTTATCCACGATGAGCCAGAACTCCTGTCCGCTCAAATCGGAAGTGAATGCACGTCCTGCCAAAATTCTGGTCCTCCTTGTTCGCTCACACGCGTGATCTCTGCTGCACCTTCTTTTCCTGAATACGGACGAGGGCTTGCAAACGGCGGCGAAGAAGAGCATGAGACTTATTTTTAGGCAGGGCTAAAAATATTTTTACCTTAGTGTTGACACGCGGATATTCCTGGTGATACAATAAAGTCATGGATCGTAGTACAGTAACAGGAGTGAAGCGGATGGCGGCCAAAGA
>JAYTGR010000021.1:0-2872 GCA_043733205.1 Chthonomonadaceae bacterium | reverse complement strand
GGGCGGGCGAGCCTCCTCGTACCTGGACCCGGCGACTGGGGAGCGTCTGGACGAGTGTCAGCACGGCACCATGCGCTGCTGCACCAACCTGACCGATCTGCTGACGCGCCTGGGCGTGCAGGATCAGATCCGCTACCACGACACCCTGCATTTTCTGGACGGCGACGGTGTACGTTCGGTCATAAAGGGCAGCGGTCTGCCTGCGCCGATGCACACAGCGCCCTCGTTTCTGCGGTTCCGATCGCTGGGCCTGCGGGACAAGATCGGCATCGCGCGCGGCATGATGGCGATGCTGCGCGCCCGCCCCGACGACCCCAAACACGACACCATCACGGTCGCGGAGTGGTTTGCAGCGACGGGCCAGACGGAGCGCGCGGTGCGGCGGTTCTGGGGACCGATCCTGGTCAGCGCCTGCAACGAGACCAACGACCGCATCGCCTACAGCCACGCCCTCAAAATCTTCCGGGACGGCTTTCTGCTGCATCCGACGGCCTTCCATTTCGGTGTCCCTCGTGTTCCGCTTGGCTCTCTCTATACCGAACCGACGCTGGCCTATCTCGCCAAACGCGGTGGATGCGTCCGTCTGCGCACCCTCGTGGAAGAGATAGATTTCGCTGCCGACGGCGCACCGCGTATCACCGGCATCTCCCTGCGCGACGGCACGCGCCTGGAAGCCGACTACTATGTCAGCGCACTGCAGTTCGACCTGCTGCTGAAGCTGCTGCCGGAGGCGGTGACAGCGAATGTACCGTACTGGCAGAACCTGCACGGTCTGGAACTCTCGCCGATCTGCGGAGTGCATTTGTGGTTCGACCGCAGGCTGGACTGTCCCGAAGCCCTGGCCGTCCTCGACCGCGACACCGAATGGATTTTCCATAAGAACCTCAGCTTCGATCGGGCGGAAGGCGGCGGCTCTTATCTGAGCATCGTCATCAGCGCCTCGCACCGTCTCGCCGGTCAGCCGAAAGAGGAGATCCTGGCGCGGGTGCTCGCTGATGTCCACGCCTGCCTGCCCGATTCGCGAGAGGCTGTGCTGCTGCGGTCGCAGATCGTGCGGTGGCCCAAGGCGACTCTCTCTCCAAAGCCGGGTGCCGATGCCCTCCGCCCCAGTCAGCGCAGCCCGATCTCCAATCTTCTGGTCGCTGGAGAGTGGACCCGCACCGGCTGGCCCTCCACGATGGAAGGCGCGGCCCGCAGCGGCTATCTGGCAGCCGAAGCCATTCTCACCGCCGAAGGCCGTCCAGAAACGGTGATTGCGCCGGACCTGCCCCGTCCCACTCTCGCCCGCCTGCTCGCCTCTCGCTGAATGCCTGCCTGAGAGGGGATCCCTCTCGGTGGTCGTGCCAAGATGGTCCTGCTGGCTGCTCTTCCATCGACACGGCTTAGTTTTTGCGAGCCTCTGGTGTGGCCAGTGTCGTGCGGCCGCTTCGCCGACACAAAATGGGTACAAAAAGTTTTTCCGGGGCGCGACACTTTTGCGATCCCGTGCCCGTCGTCAGGGGTGAAGAAGAGTTCAATCCGGTTTCGGCGCCTTCGCCGTCCCTGCAATACATTCAAGGAGAGTTATCCCCATGGTCGCTACACCTGTCGATACCCGTGCCAGTCTGAAAGCCGACTGCCCCCGCAAAGCCCTGCTCGAAGCCGTGCAGACGGTCGGTCATGCCGTTTCGGGCCGCAGTTCGCTGCCCATCCTCAGCCATATTCTGCTGCTGGCGGAGGGTGAGGGCCTGCGCCTGATCGCCACCGATCTCGAACTCGGCATCTCCTGCTATGTCCCGGCCAAAATCTCCGAACTCGGCGGCCTGACCGCCCCGGCGCGCACCCTGACGGAGGTTCTGGCGAACCTGCCGGACAAGAGCGATGTCGCGATCTCCGTAGATAAGAGCCACACCGTGCGCGTCCACAGCGGCCGCTCCGACTATAAGATCCTGGGCCTGCCCGCCGAAGAGTATCCCAAGCTGCCGGAAGTCAAAGAGAGCGTCGGCTTTACGATCCCGCAGGCCAAACTCAAAGAGATGATCCGCCAGACGCTGTTCGCGGTCTCCACCGACGAGAACCGTGCCATTCTGACCGGTATCCTGATGGTGTTCGACGGCGAGACCCTGAAATTCGTCGCCACCGACACACACCGTCTGGCCGTGAAGACCGCCCTCACCTCCAACGGCACCGGCTCGCAGAACGCGATTATTCCCTCCCGCGCCATGAACGAACTGACCCGCCTGCTGACGGATGCCGAGGGCGATGTACAGGTGACGCTCTCCGCGCACCATGTGCAGTTCCAGCTGCCGGGCGAAGCCAATGTCCAGATCATCTCGAAACTGATCGAGGGCCAGTTCCCCAACTACCAGCGCGTCATTCCCGCCGGTTTCCAGAAGAAGCTGACCATTCCCGTCGAGCCGCTGCGGCGCGCCACGCGCCGCGCCTCGATCGTCGCCCGCGAGAGTTCCCAGCGGGTCGTGCTGCGCACTGAAGACGACAAACTGATCCTGACGGCCGAGAGCCAGATGGTCGGCAACGCCTACGAAGAGGTCGAGATCACCCGCGAAGGCGACGACGTCGAGATCGCCTTCAACGCCAAATACCTCCTGGACGTCCTCGCCGTTCTCGAAGAGGACTACCTGCAGCTGGAGCTGACCGAAGCCCTCAAACCCGGCATCCTCCGCCCCATCCCCAAAGTGACCAAAGAGGAAGATGCCGGCCAGATCCTCGTCCCCGACTACCTTTGCGTCCTCATGCCCATGCAGATCGTCTAAACAATCGGCCTGTGTTTCCGGTCTGCCAGTGTCCATGTCGCCCGCAGCAGAGTGCAGAATGCTGCGGGCATTCTCGTGTTCGCTAACATCCGCATATGCCTATGGTACAATAGACAGGA
>JAYTGR010000020.1:0-7946 GCA_043733205.1 Chthonomonadaceae bacterium | reverse complement strand
CGCTGCAGTAGAGGTTGTCCAGCAGCACGAACCGATCCGCCAGGATGTGATGGTTAGGGGTCACATCCATACCGAACAGACAGAGTTTCGGGTCACCGTTGCCTTTGGCGACGTCTCCGAACACCTGATCGTAGGTGCGGTTCTCTTTGATGATATAGAGAATGTGCTTGATCGGAGACGGATCGCCGAGATGGACAGGAATGGCGGTCGTGGCAGGAGACGCGCCGTCGGACAGCAGGCTGTCGGTATGCGGAGTGTTGGCCATGACCTGTTTGGTGTATTCGGCGAGCTTGGCGTCGTCCGGGACATCGACAAAGGAGAGCAGGCCCCGCAGCTGATGCCCATGATGCACGAACCCTGCCGGATGGTCGGGATTGATCGGAAGTTTCACTTCGTTGGGACCTGTTCCGGTGCCCTTCCCGCTGCCGATGATAAGCTTGGTGCCGCTTGGTGACACCTTCACGGCGGTGGGATACCAGCCGGTCGGGATAAAGCCTTTGACCTTCGCTTTCCCGTGCTCGGAGATATCGACCACGCAGACGTCGTTGTTGTCGGCATTGGCGACATAGAGGGTCTTGTTATCGGGCGATATGGCGACCGCGTTGGGTGTGCTGCCGGAGGGGGCGGTCGGGCTCAGGGCCGTGCGGATCGTTTCGATCGGCTGTCCATTCATCGCGTCGAAGACATCGACCCGGTCTGCATTGCCGCAGGAGACGAACAGACGGCCGTCTGTGGAGAGCGCCAGATCGTTGGGATGTTCGCCGGTAACGAGATGGGTGACGATTTCAGGCTTGGCAGGATCGTCTACGCGCACTGCCACCACTTCCGAGCCGCCGAGATCGGCAATCCCCAGCAGAGTGCCTTCCCCATTCAGGGTACAGGCGATAGGATGGTCGCCAACTTCCAGAGTAGAGAGAGGCTTGCCTTCCACTGAATCGAGGATATAAAGTTTGCCGTCCGAGTTGTTCAGCACGAATAGGCTCCTGCCGTCCGCAGAGAGAGAGAGCCCCGCGATCGCCGTTTTATTCGGATTGTTTCCGGTGAGCGCGAAAGTTTTTGTCTTCGTCCAGGCGCCGTCCGCGCCCTTTTCGTAGACCAGGACATCGTTGTGCGCCAGCGGAATTCCGCCGGAAACATAGAGAGTTTTGCCGTCCTTCGCCCACGCAATGCCGTTCCAAGTGCGGAGGACACCCAGGCTGGCGATCTCTTTTTCGGTCGCGACATCGATCAGGTGAATGGCATGGGGATTGTAGCCGCAGTTCGCGATGGCGAGCGTTTTGCCGTCCGGACTGAACGCACCGCCCAAAAGGAAGTCGTTGGTCGCGATGGGCCGTCCGGCCGGGCTAATCTTCCAGCCGTTGAAGAGCAGGGTCGTGTCGCCGTCTTTGCCGGGTACGACGATGGGAAGGGCGCTTTTCGGATGCAGGATGTGGGAGGGGCGCAGATAGGGCACAACCGCCGCCGCGCTCAGTCCCGCAGCCAGCAGGCCCACGCCTGTCATAGCCGTCATTCGCTTTGCAGATTGCATTCGTCTCTCCTGTCCAGGGGATATGTCTGACCGAAGGAGTATAGCACATCGGATGTTAAGGAAAGGTTAAATCTTGGCTTAGCCGCAGCAGATCAGTCAGGCACGATATAGAACGCGGTCAGGAGCAGAAATTTGGCGGTGTAGTCGTTGGCAGGCTCGTTGGTTACGAAGTCCTTCACCGAATCGTGATAGACGCCGATTTCGTCCGGTATGTCTTTTTTCAGCGCCGGACTGGGATTCTGGGTGCTGAACTCTGCGCCGTCCATGCTGATATGCTGCTTCTCGAAAACCCCAACGCTGGCCGGTCCGCCGACCAGGGCGCCCGAAAGCTCGACATTGCGGATGTTGGCGACCTGATGATGCGGAAAGAACGGATAGCGTGTGCCCGCGCCGATCACGCAGGAGAGCCCAAAGGGATTGCAGCCCAGAATGAAGTCGCGCTGGCGGCGCGCGATCTCCACATACTCTTTCTCGCCGGAGAGCGTCGCGTAGACCAGAGAGGTGATGGCCGCTCCGGCCGCCGCTTCCGCCGTTCCCCAGATATACGGCGTGCCGAGACCGTAGGGGTTTTGAGCGCGGCGGCGTGTCAGTTCTGCGTCCGAACGCAGATGTCCCAGCAGCAGCTGCCGGTGAGCAGGGGGCGCGTAGGGATAGAGCGTGTAGTGCGCCATCGCGTGCGTGTTGTAGACGCTGGTCTGATCGTCGGCAGGGCCGGCTTCCAGCGAGAAAGCCAGCGCGTCCTGCAGATACTCCCGGCGCTTCGTCGAGCGGTAGAGTTCGATAGCCGCCCACTCCATGTCGTCTTTCCACGTCCGTTCGGGGTAGAAGTCGTAGGGTTTGGTCGTCACGACTTTGCGGTTTTTGAGACCCAGGCGATAGACTGTCTGCGCGGCTGCCAGGCATCGGGCCGCGAACTGCGGCGCATAGGGCTGATAGAGGCGGGCGGCGATGGAAAACGCCACGGAAGTCCGTCCGGCCAGATTGGCCCCGACGCCGAAATAGACGGGGCGCGGCTTCCAAGCTTTGCTGCAGGCGACGCAGTCGACTTCCGGCACACGCCAGGTATCGTGATCCGACGCGTCGCCCACCTGATAGTAGAACTCTTCAGGCGACGGATGCATCTTGAGCAGCCAGTCCAGCCCGACGCGGGCATACGTCAGAATCTGCGGCATGGTCCCAACACGCGCATGGGCAGGGAACTGCCGGCGGTTGTGTTCAAAGGCGTAGAGCATGACGGCCGTGACGTAACTCGTGGTCTCGACGAACTTCATGTAGTCGCCGGCGTCGTGCCAGCCCCCGGAGGCATCGATGCGGTGGCCGTTACGCGGCCCGCCTACGATCACGCCGTCGTCCACATGGCAGTTCCCGCGGTGCGCCGATTTCTGTGGGCCGCACCGCTGGATATCGAAATATTTCAGCAGCAGCGGCACCAGCTGAGAATAGACATGCGCTCCGATGGAGAAGGGGGGCGAAAGATGCCCGTCCGAAAGCCGAATGCGATACCGCCCTGGGCGCTGAAACGCACCGAAGTCCGCAAAAAAGTGATGGGCGTAATGCCCGTATTTCGGGCCGTTCGGATTGTGGTAGGGTGTCAGCGCGCCCGTAAAACGGATCTCGGGGGTGACATCGTCGTCTACCACCACGAAAGCGCCGCCTGGAATCGGCCCCGTCGCGGGAATGACCGCGCGTTTGGGCTCACCGGGCAGGAAACCGACCTGATTGATATGCACCCGTGCGTCGATCAGGTGATGGGGAGGAGAGGCGGTCGTCATCGGTTTGCGGTCGGCCAGAGCCACGGCCTGACCGGATTTAGCCGGATGAGCCGATTTCGCATTGCCATCCGCCCAAGCAGTGCCAGTGAGGAGACCCGCGCCGAGCCCCAGAGATCCCGTCACAAAACCGCGCCGGCTTGACTTCTCGTTTTCAGTTTTTGCTTGGTTTCCAGACATGATCGCTTGTTCTCTCGCCCGATGACTTTCAGCCGACTGACGGAGTGAGGTGCGGAGATGTTCCTTCGGGGCTTCAGGCAGGGAGATAGAAAGCGGTCAGCAGGAGGAATTGGGAGGTGTAGTCGAGAGCGGGTTCGTTGGTGACGAAGTCGTGGACGGAGTCCTGATAGATGCCGACCTTCGCCGAATCGAGACTGGCGACCTGTCTGGAAGGAACGCTGTATTCGAGATTTTTGGGGCTGAAGTCCTGTTCCTCGAAGACTTCCAGACTGGCGGGACCTGCGATCAGGCCTCCGTTGAGCTGGAATTTGCCGATAGCGGCGATCTGATGATGGGGAGCCTGCGGGAACCGTGTTCCGGCCCCGATAAGGCAGGAGAGACCGAACGGATTGCAGCCGAGAATGTAGTCGCGCTGCCGACGCGCGACGTCGGCGGCGGCCTTGTCGCCGGAGAGTTTTGCGTAGAGCAGGCAGGTCAAAGCGACACCTGTTGCAGTTTCCGCCGTTCCCCAGACGTAAGGGGTTGCCAGACCGTAGGCGCCCTCGCTCTGACGGCGCATCCGGTCGGCATCGGACTTCAAGTAGCCAAGCAGATTGTCGCGAGGCTCTCCTGCAGCATGCGGATAGAGCGCAAAATGGGCCAGCCCGTTGGTGGTATAGACGCTGACCTGCTCTCCGGCCACATCGACCTCGTCGGCAAAAGCGAGCGCCTGCCGCAGATAGGAGGGACTGCGTGTCGCCTTGAACAGCTCGGCGGCTCCCCACTCCATATCGTCGTCTCCGCTCTCTTCCGGATAGAACGCGTGCGGCTGCGTCGAAAGAGGCCGGGGATGCTTCAGGCCCAGTTGATAGACGGACTTTGCAGCGGCGAGGCAGCGAACCGCGAAGGCCGGATCGGCGCGCTTATATAGACGTGAGGCCATCGCGAAGGCGGCGGCAGAACGCCCGGCAAGGTTCGCGCCGATCCCAAAGAAAACGGGCCGCGCATGCCACGATTTGCGGCCTGCTGCACTGTCAGTCTCCGGCAGCCGCCAGCGGTCGTGGTCGCTCTTGTCCCCGACCTGATAGTAGAACTCCTGCGGTGTCGGGTGCATCTTGAGCAGCCAGTCCAGCCCCACTCTTGCCTGGACGAGCAGAGGAGATAAAGACGAAGCGCCAGCGGGATGCGCGGTCAGCTGCGGATGCAGGTCGCAGGCCAGCAGCATCAGCCCGACCGCATAACTGGTGGTCTCGACGAATTTGAGGTAGTCGCCTGCGTCGTGCCAGCCGCCGGACGCATCGCAAGACTGCTCGTCACGCGGTCCTCCGCGAATGATGCCGTCGTCCAGATGGCAGGGCCTGCGCAGCGGAGAGCTCTGCCTGCCGCACTGCTGTATGCCGAAATAGCTCTCCATCAGGGGAAACAGGTCCGCGTAGATCGCCGCACCGATGGCAAAAGGAGGCGACAGCGTGCCGTCCGCAATCCGAATGCGATATCGGCCTGGACGCCGCAGCGCACTGAAATCCGCGATCCGTTCCTGTTCCTGCGCGTTCGATCCGGTGCGATGCGCCGCCGTCAGGTCACCGGAGCCTCTCAGCACGCCCGTCTTCTCTTCCACGACATGAAAAGTCTGGTTCGCCAGACTTTTCATGAGGGCGACGACCGCGCGTTTGGGCTCGTCCGGGAGATAGCCCACCTGATTCACATGCACCTGATTGAGCCGCAGCACAGCCGAGGCTTTCGCCCAGACGGGCAGCGTGCAGAAGCCCAATCCTGTCACCAGCGCATTCGACAGCAGACGCCGACGCGGCAGCGCGGCTGCAAAGGGCTCTTTCTCTCCGGACAAAGTGCAAACTCCTATTGAAAGCCTTGAGGCGAGTCGCTCCCCTGCGCTTCTTAACCGGCGACATCGACGACGCGGTTCTCTTCCCAGCTGGTTTTGGCGGCTTCGATGATCTCCTGGACGGCCAGGCCGTCTTCACCACTGGCCTCGATCTCTTCGCGGGGAACGCCGGCTTTGACCTGCTCGATCCAGCGGGCGATCCGCTTGTCGAAGGTCTGGCCGAAACCGGTCATGCCGTTCATGATGCTGTTCTTGATGACGGTCAGCTCCATGCTGCGGCGCGGATAGAAGGTCAGCTCTTCGAAGCAGTTTTCCAGCACGAAGCGGCCTTCCGTGCCCATGACTTCGCAGCGCTCCAGGTTGTGGGCCGGATTGGTGTCGTAGGAGCCGGTAAGATGCCCGACAACGCCGTTCTCGAACAGGATGTTGACCTGCGCATTGCTCCAGCAGACGCGCTTGCCGTCCGGGCCGTCTTCTTTGGGGGCGCGGTTGAAGAACGCCTGCACTTTGACCGCCCTGCCGCAGTAGTAGCGCATGATGTCGAGGGAGTGGGGATGCAGCGCGCGGATATGGAACCAGGGCGATGTCTCGTTGGGGTTGCCGATCCACATAGTCATATTGCAGAGCAGGGGTGTGCCGAGCCTGCCGCTTGTGATCCACTCTTTGGCCTGCGCTCCGGGCGGCGTGAACCGGTGGTTCAGGTTGATCCCGAAATAGAGGTTTTTCTCCTGCGCGGTCGCCACCATTTCGCGGGCGTGCTCGATGTTGTTGCTGATAGGCTTCTCGCCGAGGACATGCAGACCGGCGTGCAGGCACTCCATGACCGGCTGGTAGTGGTCGCCCCCGTTGTCGGCTCCGGCGGAGCAGACGGAGACCATGTTCAGCTCTTTGCCGACATCCGCGAGCATCTCGTCGATGCTGTACCATTTCTTGACGCCGTCGCGCGCCGCCGACTTGTCCGCCCGTTCCTGCTGAATATCGCAGTAGCCAAGCAGTTCCGTGTCTGGGTGCCGCAGATAGATCGGGCCGTGTGTGTTTCCAATACCGCCGCATCCGATGACCGCCACTTTGAGAGCCATGTCAAATCTCCTCTAATTCGTTTGCTGAATGCTTATTCGCTGCATGCCTAGCTGTATGTCAGCCGTTTTCGACGTCGACCACGCGCTCTTCTTCCCAGCTCTGTATCGCCGCTTCGATGATCTCCTGTACCGCCAGGCCATCCTCACCGCTCGCCTCAATCTCTGTGCGGGGAACTCTGGCCTGGATCTGCTCGACCCAGCGGTGAACGCGCCGGGTGATCGTGTCGTCGAAGTTGGGCATTCCGCCGAACAGGGCATTCGGAAGCACCGTCAGCTCCGGACTGTGCCGGGGATAGAGCGTCAGCTTCTCGTAGCAGTTGTCGATGACGAACCGGCCCTCTGTGCCCATGACCTCGGTGCGCTCCAGGTTCAGGCGGCTGTTCGCGTCGTAGGAGCCGGTGAGGTGGCCGACTGCGCCGTTCTCAAACAGGACATTGACCTGCACATTGCTCCAGCAGACGCGCAGGCCGTCCGGCCCGTCCGCCTTGGGCGCGCGATTGAAGAAGGCATGCACCTTGACGGCCCGGCCGAGATAGTAGCGCATGACATCCAGGGAGTGTGGGTGCAGCGCGCGGATATGGAACCAGGGCGACTTGTCGCTGGGGTTGTCTATCCAGAGTGTGACGTTTGCGAGCAGGGGAGCGCCGAGGCGGCCCTCGTCCAGCCAAGATTTGGCCTGTTCGGCCTGGGGGGTAAAGCGATGGTTCAGGTCTGTACCGAAATAGACACCCATCTGTTCGGCCTTGGCGACCATGGCACGGGCCTCCATCAGCTGATTCGACAAGGGCTTTTCGCACAGCACATGCTTCCCTGCCGCGAAACACTGCATGGCAGGGCTGAAGTGGTGGGAGCCGTTCTGCGCGCCTGCGGTGCAGATGGAGACCGCCTCGAACTCCTCTTTCTGCAGGAGCGCGCCCACGCTGTGATAGGCGCGCGCTCCGATACGCAGGGCGGCTGCTTCGGCCTTCTCTTTGAGCAGGTCGCAGACCGCAACGATCTCGACATCCGGCTGGGCACGGTAGGCGTCGAGATGCAGAGAACCGATGTGTCCGACGCCGATCACGGCGACACGTAAGGACATAGTGCAAACTCTCCTGTGCAGGCGTCCGTTCCGCTGCTGAAAATTGTCTTCCTGCGGCGCTGGAAGCAGGTCTGCATACTGCAGGCGAAACCATGCGCCGAGGAACAGCCTTACATTCGGCCTTGACGGAACAGACTCCTGCCCCTCTTGACAACACCGCGCAGGCCGGTCTATAATGAAACAGCAAAGCACTTTGCCGTGCAAAGTAATTCGCGCAGAATGCAGTTTGTCGCCGTACCGCGTGCGGCGGACAGGACAGTGAAAGGAAAACGGTTATGACACTCACGGAATATGGCGCCTCCACGCTGGGAGCCTCGGTGGTGCGGAGAAGAGTGGTGCTGGCGGAGATCGCCGGGTTCTGCTTCGGCGTCCGGCGCGCGGTCGAGATGACGGCAGCGTTCCGCCGGGAACACGCCGGTCGTGTGACCACGCTGGGACCCATCATTCATAACGAACAGGTCATCGCCCGGATGCGTGAGGAGGGGGT
>JAYTGR010000019.1:0-2878 GCA_043733205.1 Chthonomonadaceae bacterium | reverse complement strand
CGCTGAAATTCCGGGATACCGCTTCGGTCTGTCTGCGCCAGTGAGCGGCCCAGAGCGTGCTGCCGAAATCCATCCAGTGCCCTCCCTGTTCGGGATTCCTGACTTCGGCTCCGGTATGGTCGCGCAGGGTCCAGGCCGACATCTCCGGCTTCCAGCCTCCCACATTGCCTTTATGGCCGGGCTGTTCGTAGAGCGACGAAGCGTAGAGATAGAGGAGCGGCGTGAAGAGGCGCTGCTGCCGGCACAGGGCGGGAAAAGTGTCGGGAGTGATCGTGTTCGGGCTGAGTGCGGCCAGATCGCAGTGAGCGGCAATCCAGTTGCGATTGGAATCGGAGAGTTTGATGCCCTGCGTCGCCGATTCCTCGAAATCGTCGCTGGCGTCCCCCAGTCCCATGAGAAAGACGCCGCCAAGCCGTATCGGACAGTCGGGCCGAATGCGCTCGGTCGGCTTGATTTCACCGAATGGCGCGGCACGTTTCGCTTTGACTGGCGGCGCAATGGGCTTCTGCCCGCATCCTGCCAAACAGACCAGCGCGACAAAACCCGACAGTTTCCCGACAGACATCGACATCTCTCCTTGCTATACTTCCCTGCCTGCAAGCCAGTGCAGGCAGGGAAGTATAGCGAAATCGGAGCGCAGCTGTCAACATCAGGCCTGTTTCGACGCTACGCTTTCAGCGTGATCCTCTGGATGATAACGGCAGGCTTGAACGGCCTCTTCTGCAGATAGTTGGATGCAAAGATCTGGACACTGATGTAGCCGGCAGCGTTGTTCCCTTCCACAGGAGAGAGCAGAACGGTGGCGGTGCGGGACATCGGCGGGAAGAGAACGGCGTAAGGCCAGGTCGAAGGGGATCCGTCAGAATTTGCGGGCGGAGAGAGCATAGCACGATTGCTGATATCCAGCAGCGCGATGACGGCGGGCTTTGTCGGATCCGGCAGACTATGAAGTTCCAGAATACAGGTAACGGCCTCCTTCCCCAACTGAACCGTTCGCAGTGCTCCGCCTCCCGCTCCGGATGCCGGAGACAGAGTAAGGGCCGCAATCGGGATCGCCTCTCCAATACCTTCGACGATATTCGCCGTGACATAGGCGATCGTAGAGATCGAGGCATCGTCAAGACTGCAGCCTGGGGCGCCGTATTCGCAGGCATAGAGCGTCGTGGTGCCGATCGACATTCCTAAGACAGGAAACGAAATGAAAGTGTCATTTACGCCGAAATGTATCATGCGGGGCCAGGTACCGTGGGCATTATCCGGCAGAATAATTTGGGGATCGTCGCAATAGATCCATACGTCCTGCGCCCCGCTTAAGATCGTTTCTAAAGTCACCGTACAGCTTCCCAAAGTAGTTACCTTCACGTTGACAGCGCTTATTCCGGTAATCTGTCGCATTTCCACCTCTCCTTAGCCTAATTTGCTCGTACGTTTCAGCGCCATCTTACCATAACCCATTACGGAGTGTCAACAAATTTGTGTTCTATGGCATAGGCGACTGCGGCATCCCAGGCCAGCCGGTTTCCTGTGTCGCGAACCGCGAGAAAACCGGCCTCACCGAGGGCCAGCCGCACCGGCGCCATCATCGTCTCCGTCGCCCGCCGATCCTCTGGAGACAGAGGAGAATCGCAGGCGGTCAGGATCGCCTCCGCCGCCCCGAAGAGGCTGGCCGCGTAGGAATGATCGCCCTCATCCCGCCCGACCTCCGCGAGACAGAGCAGAGTGACGGCAATGCCAACCCGGTTGTTCAATTCCCTTTTGAGAATCAGACTCTCACGAAACAGCGGAAACGCCGCGCGAGGGCCTTCTAACTGATGGACTGCGACCCCAAGATTGTGGAGAGTGATGGCGATGCCTGCAGGGCTGTCTATCCCGGTGAAGTATTCCAGCACGGTGCGGAACAGGGGAGCCGCCACCGCATAGTCCTGCTGGTCGAGGGCGAGCAGCGCCACATTGTTGGACACACTCGCACTCTGCACCGCATCCCCTAACTGCCGATAGATCTCCAGACTCTCCTCATAGAGCGCGCGCGCCGCAGCGGGGTCTCCCACATCTCTGCTCACCATCGCCAGGTTATTGAGAATAGCGGCGATTCTCCACCGATCCTCCACCGCTCGCCAGTATTCCAGGCTCTGCTCATGATGAGAGCGCGCAGCCGCGTAGTCGCCCCGGTCACGGGCTACGATCCCGAGGATGCTGTGCGCCTCCGCGATTCCATGCGCGTTCTGCAGTTCCCGGCACAGTTCCAGGCTTTCGGCAAGCGCCTGCTCAGCCGCCGCATTCTCTCCCTGACATCGGAGCAGCATTCCGAGGCCGCAGAGAGCTCTGGCGCGCGCGTAGGAGGAGACGCCGCGCTGCAAAGGGGACATGAGCGCGCTCTGCAGTCGGACGATGCCTTCCGTGGGCGAACGGAACTGCCAGTATCGCCAGAGCGCTCCCGCCAGCCGCAGTCGCAGGTCGTTATCCGAGACAGCAAGACTCTGTGCCATGCGCAGGTTACCCTGCTCTGTCTCCAGCCGGCGCAGATAGTCTGTCTGCGCCGGCCCGAGGAGATGGACTCCCGCCTGTTCCGCGAAGTCGCAGTAGTAGGCCAGAAACCGATCCATCAGCGCAGAGGTGTCGGGCAGCTTCGCCAATCGGTCCGCCGCATACTGCCGCATCGTCTCCAGCAGGCGATAGCGGCTGCCGCCCTGCTGCTCCTCGCGGACTACGAGAGAGGTCTCTACAAGGCGCGAGAGAAGATCGTAGATCTCGGCTTCCGGGATGCCCTCGTCGGCGCAGATCGCCTCTGCGGCGTCCAGGGTCCATCCCCCTGTGAAGACGGCGAAACGGCAGAACAGGATCTGGGCACGGGGAGCCTCGATAAGATCGTAGCTCCAAT
>JAYTGR010000018.1:0-2882 GCA_043733205.1 Chthonomonadaceae bacterium | reverse complement strand
GCCGGCCATTCTGTTTCGAATTGTACCTGATTTCCCCCTTGCACCGGACAAACCGCTGCTTCCCCCTCAAAATTTCGATTTCTGCCGCCTGGGAAACGGCAATGGAAGTAGTATTGCCCTGCAGCTGGTTGATGCCTCCAAAACTGGAGCCGAACTGTGCAGACTGTCCGCCGTCGATAACGAGGCCACCCGGACCGCCATTGGCGTTGGTGAAGTCGGTATTGCGGTTCAGGCGATAGGTGACAGTTTCGACACCGCCGACCTTTGCAGTCCCGATCCCGAACACGCTGTAGACGTTCCCGGCAGCGTCGGCCGCGATGCGGAGGCCGGGATTGGCGGTCGTGGAGACCTGACCGTTACGGCTGACAGCAAAATCGTTGGCGGCGGTGAAAGTGGCGCCCAGGTCAGTGGACTTGGCGATACGCTCTTCGACACCGGTCTGGAAAGTATCGTAGGCTACGAAAATCGTGTTGTTGCTGATGGCGACCCAGGGCTGATCCGCAGAGTTCCTGCCGTTGACATTGATGGCGTTGCTCTGGCCCGCGTTCTGGGTCCAGGTCCATGTCGTGGCGGGATGGCCGAAGAAGCCGTCGTTGTTGGGATTGGCGGTGGAGCCGTGATAGATATTGGTGTTGCCAGAACTGTCCGAACCAAGCATGATGGCGTGCAGAGTGCCGGTTTTGTCGTAGACGAACACCTGATCGTTGGGCACGCTGACACCGGTGACGGGGGTGGTGACTGCGAAGCGCGATCCCCAGCTCGTGCCGGCATCCGTGGAGTAGTAGTAGTTGGCATTGGGCGAACCAAAGCCAAAACCGGAAACGACAATCTGGCTGGTATTGAGCGGATTCACCGCGACGAACGGCTCATTTCCCCAGTCTTTGTATGTCTGGGGAGCGAAATTGGTATTGTACTCGTTGAACGAACCGAAATTACCGACGACGTCGATGGGGACAATCTGTGCCATTGTCGGCTTGGCTGCAAATCCGACGCACAGCAGTGAAGCCGCCGCAATGCGGCAGAGCCCTCCCAGATGCAAGCGCATGACTTTTCTCATGGAACTGAAACTGTCTGTACTACAGAGTGTTATCCGTCATGCGGCTTAAGGCGGCATGGTGCAGAGATAAGCATTAAGCATGGGTGGAGCGATTCGAAACGGTGCGATAGAGTACAACAGAGATCATTTGGCACAATCTGCCGGTTCGACAAGCAATCATATTAGATAGTTCGGTCGGATGTCAAGCCGGCAATAAAACTCTTGGTGCGCCCGAACAAAGTTTCTCCAGAGCGCCAGCGGAGTTAGAGAAGAATGAGGTCGAGGCTGATATCGAGCGCGATGGCCGAGTGGGTGAGTGCGCCCACCGAGATGATGTCGACGCCGGTCTGCGCGATCGCCGTGACCGTCTCCTCATTGACGCCGCCGCTGGCCTCCGCCGCCGCCTGCCCGTCCAGCAGTTCGACCGCCTGTCGCAGCATGTCGAGGCTCATGTTGTCGAGCAGGACGATATCCACTCCGGCGGCGACGGCCTCTTCGACCTGCGCCAGGGTGTCGCATTCGACCGTGACGGTCATCGTGTGGGGCGCCTGCGCATAGGCTGCCTGCACGGCGGGCGTAATGCCGCCTGCCGCCTGAATATGGTTGTCTTTGATCAGGATGGCGTCGTAGAGGCCGAAACGATGGTTGTAGCCGCCGCCGACGCGCACGGCGTACTTTTCCAGGGCGCGCAGGCCCGGCGTCGTCTTGCGGGTATCGACGACGCGGGCTTTATGACCCTCCACCAAGGCGACGAAGCGGGCCGTTTTAGTGGCGATACCGGAGAGGCGCTGCAGAAAGTTTAGGGCCACACGCTCCGCCGTAAGAATACTGCGCGCTGCGCCGCGCACGGCCATCAGCGTCTCTCCGGCCTCCACATACTGGCCCTCTTCGGCCGTGAACTCGATGGCGAGCGCCGGATCGATCTGCGCGAAAACCTGCGCGGCGACCGGCAGCCCTGCCACCACGCCCGCCTGCTTGGCCAGCAGTGAGCCCATGGCGACCGCGCCTTCGGGAACCGTCAGAAGCGTCGTCATATCGCCCGTGCCGATGTCCTCCGCGAGCGCCCGGCGCACGATGTCGGTGATATCGGGTAGAAATGTAGCCATGTTTTTCCTTTGGGTCCGCCCCTTTTCAACGTGGGTGCAGCAGGGTGACGTCGGCGTCAGACCGGCGGCTTCAGGCGGCCGACGATGACTTCGCAGGGCGCGCGATGCAGCAGGGTGTCGACGAGATGGTGGAAACGGTCGTGCCCATCGGCGCCGAGCGGCTCGTCGGTCGCGCCCAGCACGACGCTCTCCGCGCCGGTGCTGCGCAGCGCCGCAATGATGCCCTCGGCGGCATCCCGGACACGCTCTACTTGTTCGGTGGCCGCTGCATTGACCTGATGCGCGAACTGCATGGCCTTCTCCAGCGACTCCTGCGCCGCCTGCTCCGCCTCCAGCAGAGGAGAGTTGAGGGGCAGTGTGCGGGTCACCTCCAGGAAGTAGACCAGCCGGACCTCGGAGCGCGTGCCGCGCGCCAGCCGCCCCGCCAGGGTCGCGCCGTAGGTCAGATCCAGGCCGGCCACCAGCGGGACGAGGATCAGGCCGGTGCGCTTGGTGGGATCGCTGGACGCTTTCTGCGCCGAGTTCCGATGCATCCGCAGCGAAGCCCGCGCCTCTTCGATGGAGTCGGCGATAGGCAGCTGCGAACGCACCCCCGGCACCGACTTCAGCACACTCATCGCCTTTTCCGGCAGGCGCACCACGACGATGCGGGTATGCGCTGCGTCGATGTCGCGCATGGCTTCCAGAAAGGTCTTTGCGCCGTCTTCCGAGACCTCCGTCAGCGCACTGCAGTCCACGAT
>JAYTGR010000017.1:0-2892 GCA_043733205.1 Chthonomonadaceae bacterium | reverse complement strand
GCCTATCACTACCGTCGCCATGGAAACCGTCCTTCCTCTCGTGCTTTGCAGGCTTTGTCTGCGGAAGACTATTCGGTGCTCTCTGGTCGTGATTCCTGCCCAGTTCGCGCCCGAAAGCGTTTTGCACCCGATCCGGCACGCAAATAGCATGCCTGTGTTCTTTTTTGAGATCATTGCACGTCCTATGAACTTTCCATAGAGAAGCGCGTCTGTAAACATAAGAGTTGGAGAGCGAGCGCTGACAGGGCGGAACAGAACGAACGTTCTTCTCGTCTCTCTGCAGGAGAGCGCTCTCAGTAAAACAGACAGTGCCCGGAGCATCATTAGCGGGTAATATAGATGCAGTTCACCGGAGTCAACCTTATGTTCGCCATGGGGAATATCATGCACGCTGACACCGCGCTCGTGCAGCGCGCTCAGGCCAATGACCGGGCCGCTTTCAATGAGATCGTGCTGCGCTACAAGAGCAAAGTGTACAACTATATTTTTCGGATGGTTCATCACGCCCTGGATGCCGAGGATCTGACGCAGGAGACCTTTCTGCGCGCCTACCTCAGTATTCGGTCGTTTCAGAGCCGTGCGAGCCTCAACACCTGGCTTTTTAGGATTGCGACCAATCTGTGTATCGACTACAGCCGCAAGAACAAAAAAATGCAGACCATGACCTCTTCCCTTTCGATGGAGGGTGAAGACGACGACAGCGAAACGCAGCGCGATATTCCGGATGTCGCTTTCGACCCACAGCGCGTGCTGCTGAACAAAGAGCTGGGGCATGTACTGAATCGGGCTCTTGCGGAACTGCCGGAAAAACTGCGCACCGTAGTGCTGCTCTACGACATCGAGGGACTGCCTTACGAGGAGATCTCCGCGATCGTCGGATGCCCACTCGGCACAGTGAAGTCGCGGCTGTTCAATGCCCGCTGCGCCCTGCGTGACAAACTGACTCCTTATCTGAGCGGAGCGGCCTGAACGTCCGTGTAATCGACGCTGTGTTCGGACGCTGTCTTCTTTCGGCAATCTGTAAGAAGAGGAACGAACCGGCAGGACGATACGTTCCCAGGTAAGAGGAACGAGCAGGAAGTTTTAGAGAGTGTTCTTTCGCCGACTGGTGTTGGCAGGATCGGATCGAGATCATGTCTTTTCAAATAAACAGTGACAATACGGTGTGCCGCTCGGTAGAGCCGATGCTCTCCGACTATAGGGAGAACGCGCTTTCGGCGCGGGAAGTATGGGAAGTCGAAAAACATTTGACCGCCTGTAAGGCCTGTACGCAGCTTTCGCAGCAGATGCAGGCGACCGTGCAGGTTTTGCGAAACGCGGATCGTTACGATACTGCCGACGACTTCATGGCGAAACTCCATGCGCGCCTCGACGACCTGGAGCCGGAGCCCGCGCGCGGGCTACGGGACATGGCACAGAACTGGCTGGTCAGTCTCCGGGCGGGGATGCGTACCTGGCATGTTCCCGCGCTGACGGCCGGGTTCGCCGCCGCCGCACTGGTGCTGCTGGTCCACGGCAATCTGTCGGTCGTTCCGCCCAAGGCTATAACTCCCGTCACGGCCGAGCGGCCTGCACCGAGCGAGGATATGTCGCGCCAGGTGGCGTTCGCCGCTTCCAACCCGTTCGACGATCCGGTTGCGGCGAAGGCGGAAATGGACGGCGCCAGCGGCGAGAATCACACGGACAGCGGCAGCGCGACTGCGAATTTCTGAGTCTATTCGGCTGGCAGCCGGGGCGATGTGAGCTGCAAAGGCGCATATCGCAGCTTTAGTAAATACCGATGACACCTAAAATGAGTCAAAACATCACGCAACATTCCGAGGGTGGGCGGGCTCGCCTGCCCTCTTTGCTGAGTAAGTCTGCGAGACACGGCCGCCTGCTGCTGCGAAGCGTTTCGCTTGCAGCGCTCTGCCTTGTCGTCGTTGGATCTGCAGAGGGCCAGAGGGTGCAGAGGCGTCAGGCGGTGCGTCAGCAGCGGCAGGCTGAACTGCGGCGTATCCAGGCCACCCAGCCGCAAAATCCGGGCGGACCGCCGGTGCATTCGGCCGGAACGCCAGTGCGCCCAGCCGTTATTCAGAGAGGCGGCCCTGTACGGCGGCCGCTGGACAGAGTCGCACAGGAGCTGTTGCGCCAGATGATCCGGCCCAACTCGGACTATGTCGGAGAGATGGTCACGCAGGTGGCGGCGCAGGGCAATTTTCCGCTCCAGCAAACCATTAAGGGAGACAAGCAGGGCCGCACACTGACCACCTTCCTCAACGGCAAATTGGCCGGTGACATCCTGCTGGTAACTCCCGGCGAAGTCCGCAACTACCATCACAGCACCGGGGTCATGGATGTGGCCTACTGGCCTACCGAGTGGGATGACCACGAGAAGCGGATGCTGGCAGCTATTCGCAGCGGCTACTATACGGCACAGGTCGTGGGATCCGAGCAGGTGGCGGGACGCCAGGCGTCTATCGTAGAGCTGCTGCCGGTGGTGGTACCGGGGGAACCGGGCCGACCACGCTTCAAGTTCTGGATCGATACGGAGACCGGAATCCAGCTCAAGAACGAGAAGTCGGATGCGATGGGCAGGGTTTTGTCGCATCGTTATCTGACCAGTGTCACAGTCGGTTCCAATGTTGTCACACCGCAGGATTTCAATCTGAACTATCTGAAACAGGCGCAGATCCGCCCGCTCTTTCCGCCGAACTCGCAGTACCGTTCTCTCGAACAGGCGCAGGGACATCTGCCATTCGTGCCGCTTGTTCCGACAACGCTGCCGACCGGGTTCCAGCTGGGCGGCGTGTGGGTTTTTCCCGGCGGCAACAGTCAGATGCAGTTCGTGCTGCTGCGATTTACGGACGGTGTCACCAGCTTCAGTCTCTATGAGCGTATCGTTCCCAGCAC
>JAYTGR010000016.1:0-8031 GCA_043733205.1 Chthonomonadaceae bacterium | reverse complement strand
GGGGCGGGAAAGAGGGTATCAAGCGGATCGAGGGATCGGAACTGCCGGATCCCACAGACGCACTGTGGCAGCAGTGGCGGCGCGATCAGGTGACCGATATCGTGCGCAAAGTCTATGCCCATGCAGCCAAAGTGAACCCCAAAGTCGTTGTTTCGGCGGCGGTGATTACCTGGGGAGATGGGCCGCATACCGACGAGGACTGGTTCACGAAGAGCGCCGCGATGCATCGTACGATGCAGGACTGGCGCGGCTGGCTGCAGGAAGGCACGATCGACCTCGCCTGCCCCATGACCTACTTTCAGGCCGACAATCACACGGACTGGCAGCGGCGCTGGAGCGAGTACATCAAGAACCACCAGTATCATCGCGCGGCGACAGTCGCGGTCGGAAACTGGTTCAACACCATCCCTCAAAATCTCGACCTGATCGAGATCTGCCGGTCGAAAAGTGCGAAGGGCAAACTGCCCTATGGCATCATGCTCTACTCGTATGCGGGCACGAACGCAAGCGAAGAGAAGGATGCGAAAGGCAGGCGCAAAGAGCTGGACTATCAGCCCGCCTTCTATGCTGCGCTGTCGCAGCCCTCCGCAGGACCAGCGCCCTTTCCGACGGATGCGCCTCTGCCGCCTATGCCGTGGAAAGAGACGCCGAAGACGGGCATCGTCAAGGGCTTTCTGCTGACCCCCGACCTGAACCCGGTAGACGGAGCCTCCGTATCGGTGCGCGGACACGGCAAAAACCTCACGCGGCCTGCCGACGGCACCGGGTTTTTCGCCTTCGTCGATCTGCCTGCCGGGGAATATACCGTGCGTGTCGCGGCAAAAGGTTATGAGAAACAGCAGGTCAAAGCGACGGTCGCCGCAGGGAAAGTCACCACGCAGCTGTTTACACTGGGCAGTCCTGCCATTCCGCTGACGCCTTCTCTGAGCGCGTTACAGGGCACAACGCCTGCGTTCAACGGCACTCCCGTTCGCCTGCAGAACCTGCTGGTCGTGCTGGGCACCGACACTTTTCCCGGCAGTCTGTATGTGCAGGACGGCCACGGCCTCTCCCTGCGCGTCCGGCTGGCAGCCCCACCCGCGATGCCTTTCCAGCCGGGCGACATCGTGGCGGTCAATGGCACCCTGCTCACCGTCGAAGACGAACCGACGATCGACCGCGCCATCGTCCGCCTGATCGACATCGCCCCTGCCTCGGATCTGCCTATACCTGCCGCCTGCCAGACGGTCCGCAGCACGGGCGCTGCCTATGCCACGGGGGCGCTGCTGAACCTGACAGGTCAGGTTGTCGGAAAGGGCGCAGAAGGCTTCGTAGTCGAGAGCGAAGGCACCCGGATTCTGGTTCCTGCCGTCGGGCGCAAGACGTTCGGGGTCGAGGCAGCGGCATTCCCCCTCCCGGCCTTCGAAACGGGTGCCAATGTGGCGCTCACCGGCCTGCTCATCCAAACGCCCAACAAAACAGGCAAACCTGCCCTGCTCCTGCGGCTGATGGGACCCGATTCCATCAGCCTTCTTCCTCCCACGGCATTCTGGCAGAAGCCCCAAGTGCGCGGGGTGGCACTCGCCACCTTTCGTCCTCCTGTTTCTCATTTTCCTTTTCGCGGCACGAACCTTCCGGCGCAGAATGCGCACAAGGCAAACCCATGAGCGCATTTGACGCCATCGTCATCGGGGCGGGACACAACGGGCTGATTGCGGCGGCCTATCTGGCGCGCGCCGGCCAGCGTGTGCTGGTGCTGGAGCGCCGACAGATTGTCGGCGGAGCCTGCGTGACGGAGGAGGTCTGGCCCGGCTATCACGTCTCCACCGCAGCCTACCTGTGCAGTCTGCTGCGCCCGGAGATCGTGGCCGATCTGGAGCTGACCCGCTATGGCTTCGAGGTCTATCGCCGGGAGACCTCCGGGTTCGCTCCGGCGCATGACGGCGCAAAGCTCTCTTTCTATCCGGATGCCGACCGCATGCGCGCGGAACTGGAGCGTTTCTGCGCGCAGACCCCGGAGGATGTCGCCGCCTACTTTCAGTTCGAAGCCGATGTCGAGAAAGCTGCGGCGGTCGTCGATCCGTTTCTTATGCGCGAGCCGCCGACTGAAGCGGAGCTGCGGGCAGCCTTTCAGGCGGCAGGGATCGTCGAGCTTTACGAGCCCTTCCTGCATGGCAGCGTTCGGGATCTGCTGGAAGCCCGCTTCCGTAATGAGCGCCTGAAGACGATGCTCGCGACGGACGGCCTCATAGGCACCTACGGCGGGCCTTCCACACCCGGCACCGCCTATGTTCTGCTGCATCACTATCTGGGCAATATTCTGGGTTCACGCGGGGGATGGGGCTACGTGCGGGGCGGCATGGGACAGATCACGCAGGCGCTGGCGAAGGTCGTGACGGCATACGACGGCGAGATTCGCACAGGCGCGGAGGTCGCGCGCATTCTGGTTACAGACGGTAAGGCAGTCGGGGTGCGCCTCGCGGACGGCACGGAGATCGGGGCCACAGCCGTTCTCTCCAACGCCGATCCCTATCATACCTTCAACAAACTGGCGGACGGCGCTTTCAGCGGCAGCGGCAGCGCGCACTGGAATACGCTGGTAACTCAGGGCGGCGCTTCGGCGAAGATCAATCTGGCCGTCTCGGAACTGCCGCGTTTTACCTGTCTGCCAAACGGCCCAATCCCCGGTCCCGAACATCTCGGCACGATCCACCTCGGCCCCGACATGGCCTATTTGGAGCGCGCCTGGGAAGAGGCCAGGCAGGGCTGTCCCTCGACCGAGCCGATGATCGAAATGTATGTCCAGACCGCGACCGATTCCAGTCTCACTCCGTCAGGCAGGCATATTCTCTCGCTCTTCGTGCAGTACTTCCCCTACAATCTGGCTCCCGGTCTGGATCTGGATACGGAGCGTGAACGCTTCGCCGACCGCGTCATCGCGCTCGTGGCGCAGTACGCCCCCAACGTTCCCGCTTCGATCCTGCATCGGCAGGTTCTGACACCGCGCGACCTGGAGGCCCGTTTCGGCCTGACCGGTGGACACATCTTCCACGGCGATCTGCTCCCGCCCAATCTCTGGCGCCAGCGCCCCGGCGAGGGCTTCTTCGGCGCGACGACTCCCCTGCCCGGCCTCTACCTGTGCGGTTCCGGCGCGCATCCCGGCGGCTGCGTCTGCGGCGCGCCCGGCTACAACGCCGCCCAAACGCTCCTGGCAACTTGCGGTCCGTAAAGGATTTTTCTTCTGATCTGTAGAACCGTCTCCTGGCAGTTGGATCGATCCACGGAATGGCAGGCAGAACTGGGCGGAGGAGCGCGATTATGGTCGGAGCAGTGGCGACAGCGGCGAAAACATTGGAGACGGCGCGACGACTGCAGACGCGGGCGCGTCTGACGGCTCAGACGTTTGCAGTGTTGCGGCGTGCAGGACTGCTCCTGATCGCCGCCTTCGCGCTGGATATGGTCTGGCCCTGGCCTGCCCTGCTGCGCGGGCTGTTTCTGATCGCCTGGGTGGGCGGAATCGCCTTCGGATGGCTGCGCTCGTGGCGGCATGAACGGCAGACCATTCCGCGCGCGGAGCAGGTCGCCCGTGAAATCGAATCACTGCATCCTGGCCTCGACAATGCGCTGATTCATGCCGTGCAGTTCGGTTCGCAGCCGGAGCTGACCGGCCCGCAGGCCGAACTCATTCGCCGCGAACTGGCACGCACCGAACGCGAAGCCGCGCATCTGTCGCCGCAGGCTGGGGTCAGCAGCGCCCCCCTGCAGCGCCAGCGCTTCTGCGCACTGCTGGTCGCCGGATTTCTGCTTCTGACCGCTGTGCTCACTCCGCGCATCTATCGGTTCGAGCTGCCGCGCTTCTTCGCGCCCTGGCTCGATACGCCGCCCTTCACGCTCACCGATTTCAGCGTCTCTCCTGCGGGAGCCGTCGTGCGTTCCGGGGAGAGCCTGGTGATCGGCGTACACGTCGGAGGCTGGATGCCGCATCGGCTGGAACTAATGACAGGCGTCGGGAAGACCCTGCTGCCGACTGCGCTGACCGCGACTGGAGACGGCACGTATACCGCGCAGCTCGACCGCCTGACACAGGACACCGCCTACTTCGTCGCCGCCGATACCGGCCGCAGCCCGCGCTATCTGGTTCATGTCAACACCGCGCCGCAGCTGCGCAGACTGTCGGTAACGACGCATCCGCCCGCCTACGCGCAGCAGCCCGCAAAAACGACGGAGCTGACCGCAGAGAGCGAAATCTCCGGCCTCTCCAGAACGCAGGTCGATGTCAGCGTCGAGAGCGACAGGCCGCTCATCGACGCCCAGCTGGACATCAGCCGAGCGGGCATGCCGATTCTGCATCTGCATCTTGCGCCGCAGCCGGGAGCGCCCGCTCACGCGGCCGGCAGTTTTGCGATCGAGCGTGACGGCGATTTCCATCTCCATCTGACCGGAACGCCCGCCGAAGGCAGTCTGCAGACGCCCGATGCAGCGAAGGGCAAAATCACCCTGGTGCGCGATGAGACGCCGCTGGTCACTATCGTCACGCCGGGGCAGAACGTCATCGCAAAGCCGGACATGACTGTGCCGCTAAAAGTCGAGGCCGAGGACGACATCGCCCTGCAGCGCCTGGAGATGCACCATGTCGTGAACAAAGGCAAAGATCAGGCCGAGACCATCGACCTGCCCGCCCGCCCGCGCCGATATGTCCATTCCGGCGGCTTCGACCTGAAGGCGATGCACGCCAAACCGGGCGACGTGATCGAATACTACGCCACCGCTTACGACAACGATCCGCAGGGCGTCCATAACACCAACTCGGACCGGTACTGGATCTGGGTCGTTTCGGAAGAGGACTATCGGAAGGTGCTGGAGCAGCAGCGCGGCCCCAGCCAGATGATCTCGCAGTACCATCAGCTGACCGACGCCTTGATGCAGATGACCGACCAGCAGGCGGAACTCGCGCATCGGATGGCCGCACTGGCAGAGCAGGCGAAAAAGCTGGCGCCCAGTGACAAGAAGGGTCAGGAGGCTCTCAGGAAGCAGATGGACGCCCTGCGCCAGCAGCAGAAGTCGCTGCAGGAACAGGCGAAGCAGCTGGCACAGCAGATGCACGATCTGGCGCAGCAGAAACCGCAGTACGATGTCGAAAGAGACCTTCAGAAGCAGATGGAGCAGATGGCCCAGGCGGTTGAGAAGGCGCAGGAGCAGATGAAGTCGGCGCAGAATGCGTCGTCGCCTGCCGCGATGTCGAAAGCGGCGCAGGCAGCCACGCAGAAACTGCAGAAAGCGGCTGGCAGCGAGGCACAGCCTACGGAGAAGATGCTGCAGGCGCTTGAAAAGGTCGCGCCGCTCTACGACGACCTGGCGGCGCTGCAGGCATTGACGGTCCAGCAGACCCAGCTGGCACAGCAGGCCCAGCAGCTGCAGCAGAGCGCCAAGACCGACGGCCCGATCGCGCAGTCCCGTCTAAAAACGCTGACCGAACAGCAGGTGCAGAACCATGACGAACTAAACCGTATCCAGCAGAACCTGCGTGACCATGCCGCCGAGGCCCAGTCCATCGCCCCGGAAGCCGCGCAGACCGCAAACCAGATTGCGGATGCGATTCAGGAGATGAGCATTCCGCAGAAGATGCAGGGCGCACAGCAGGCCCTGCAGCAGCGCGATGCCAAAGAGGGCGCGAATCAGGCGGAAGCCGCGCGGCAGGCGCTCGAAAGCCTGCTGGCGAAGCTCAAACAGGGCGAAGGCCAGTGCAAAGGCTCCTGTGACAAGGTGGGCCTGGGGCTCGGCAAGGGCTCCGGGCAGAGTCCCGGCAGCGGCTCGGGAATGGGCAATACGCTGGCGCAGATGGGCCGGCGCATGGCGCAGGGCCGTGGGCGCGGACGCGGCCAGGGACAGGGATCCGGCAGCGGACAGGGAGAGGGGCAGAGCGCAGCGAACGGCTACCAGCCTCCTCAGCCCGGCTCCCGCCCAGGCGATCCGAGCCAAAGCGGATCTCAGAGCGGCGAGGCGCAGCAGGCCACGGCGATGTCGCTGACGCCGCAGGCGTCGTCCGGCAGCCGCGCCAAGCCGAACAGCAAGGGCGGCCCGCGCGCGCAGCCGCTCACGGCGTTCAGCAAAGACAATTCGGAGAAACCCGAAGCCGATTCGACCCGGCCTGCGGCCAAAGCGAGCGATAAAGAGGCCGCCCGCTATCCGGCCGAATACCGGCGTCTGGTCCGCGACTACTTCAAATCCGTCGCCGGACAGAAATAAAGTGCAGAAAAAGAGTTAGGAGACGCCTTGATAGAGATAGATATCGAGTTTGTGATGGCCATTGCTCTGGAGGCGGGACAGAACGCCCTGGGAATGCTCGCCGACATCAAGCCGGAGTTCAAAGCCGACAACAGCTATGTCACTCACATCGACCGGCAGACCGAGAAGTTCATTCAGGCGCGGCTGTCCGCAAAATACCCGGACTATGCCTTTCAGGGCGAAGAGTACGGCCGGTTCGGCAGTGAAGGGGGGCCTTTGTGGGCCGTGGACCCGATCGACGGCACGACCAATATGGTCTTCGGCCTGCCGATCTGGGGCGTCTCCATCGGCCTGGTGGCAGAGGGTAAGGCCGTCGCCGGAGTGTTCTATATCCCCTCTACCGGAGAGATGTTCTGGGGAGAGATCGGCAGGGGTTCGTACTGCAATGGTGTGCGCCTGAATGCTCAGGATCGCGAGGATCTGCACCATGAGGACACGCTCGGCTTCACCAGCACAGCGATCAAGACACTCGATTTAACGCCCTTGACAGGCCGGATCCGCTGTCTCGGCAGCATCGCCGCCGAAGTCGCCTATACGGCGAAGGGAGCGTTTTGCAGTCATGTCGGCATCAACGAAGGCGCCAACGATCTGGCAGCGGTGCTCTGCATCGCTCACGAGGCCGGGTGCGTCTCCGCCTACCTCACCGGGGAACCGCTCGATATGGCCGAAATCGTGCAGGAGGGCCGCACCCGAGCCGCGTTCGTCATCGCCCCGCCCCGCATGGCAGAATACATACAGGCAAAAGTCCGCCCCCGCCCCGGAGCGCAGGAACCAGCATGAAAGCCCCCGAAACGACGACGGCGCCCTCCGAAGAGCGGTCCGACAACAATCCCTACCATAAGACGGCGCAGTACTATGAGCGCAAACTGAATCTGCCTGTAATCCGCAGCATTCGGCGCGGCGAATCGACCCGCATCTACGCCAGCTTCAACGCACTGATTCGCCCGGACGATACGGTCCTGGAGATCGGCTGCGGCACGGGCTACTACACCCGTGACCTGATCAAACGCGCCCGCCGCGTGATCGCCCTCGACGATTCGGAATCGATGCTGAACATCATCCGGAATCGCCTGAGCGCCGAAGAGGTCGCGCGGATGCTGTTCGTGCGCTCCGAGGCCACCCGTTTCGACCCGGCAGAACCCATCGATGTCGTAGTCCATATCGGGGTGCTGGACTATGTGCCCGACTGGCAGGCGTTCCTCAATCACTCGCTCACCCACGCCCGCCGCGCCGTCATTTTCACCTGCCCCTCCAACGGGCTGTGCGGCCATATGTTCCATCTGCTCTCGAAATGGGAAGGCGTTGATATTCAGCGCTACACCCGCCGCCAGCTCGAAGACTTTCTGCAGGAACGGTACCCGGAATGGCACTGCGAAATTCAGCGCGTCGGCATCAACAGCGGCTGGTCCGGCGGCAGCACCTGGGTCTGCACCCTCAAACTTCGCGCCGAATGAATTTTGCGATGTCCGCTTTGAACTTCGGCAGGGAGGCACTGTCCAGATAGATGGCGTGTCCGCTCTCGTACATCTCGGTCCGGATGCTGGCCCGCAAACTCACGTCGAGGCCCAGGTGGGTCAGGGTGTGCTGCGTCTCCCGATAGGGAGTTGTCAGATCGAAATATCCGGATGCGATGAAAACCTTCATGCGGGGATTCTTCGTCATCGCGTTGCGAAGGGCTTCGGCACGTTCCGGATAGCCCTGTCCGCCTGCTCCCCAATCCCACACATCGTTCGCCTCTTTATTGAAAAGGCAGTACTCTTTGCTGCT
>JAYTGR010000015.1:0-2920 GCA_043733205.1 Chthonomonadaceae bacterium | reverse complement strand
AAAGGCTATTTCAAGAAGACAAAACTCAACAAATCTTTTCCCGCTCACCCTCCCGTTCCGGGAGGGTCGCAGCTTGCTGCGGGGTGGGTTCCGAAAGCCTTCATCCCTATCCCGCCACCCTTTCTTCCTTTACCTCTGCCCCCTCGAAGCTCTCCGCTCGATCGAAGATCTCGGTCCCATCCGGCAGAGGCCGCGCGAATTCCGCACCGCAATATTCGCAGCGTTCCCGCTGCACGCTGCGCTTTCGACCGCAGTTTGGGCAGGAAACACGCACGGGCCATTCGCGCAGGGCGAGCAGCATCAGCACACCGTAGGGGCCGAGCCAGAAGACGCCGAAAGCCCAGAGCCAGCGGTCGCGAACGCTCAGGACGCAGCGGCGGGCAATCAGCCAGGCCAGCACTGCACTGAGCAGGCCGGAGAGAACCGAGCAGACAACCGCCATGTGCAGTACGCCCACCATATCCGGGTCGTAGAAGGCTTGGTGCATATCGCTGATGGGTCGGCTCCCCTGGCGGTGTCCGATTTCCAGGTAACTCACGAGGCCAAGCAAAGGCAGCGGCGGGGCCAGCAGTCCGAAGACCCCGAACGACACGGGGGCTGGTAAGGAAATAATCTCCGGCAAGGCAGGAAGAGTGCTTCGCTTTTCGATGACTCCCGCTGACGAAATTTGCGTGACGTATTCCGGCAGCCGGGTATTGCGGCTTCCGCCGTAGCGAAAGAAGAAATGCTTACCGTCCGGGGTCATCGAAGCACTCACACTGCCGTAGAGGGCCGGGTCGTGTTCGCGCGGCATTGTGAACAGAGGTTTTCCCTCGGTCGTGGTGGCGTGGAAGCCATCGGCAGCCGCGACGACGACGGCTTTTGAAGTTAGGTTCGGATTAGTTCCGCTGGTAACGCATACACCTTGTATATCCCCCGGCTGCTTTGCCGTGTAGATATGAGAAACAGTGGAGGCCGCCGGGTCCATCCAGTAGACATTTTGCGGAAACCGATAGATTTCTTTGTTCTCCCAGTCCTGACGAAACGGATACTCCGCCTCAAATCGGGGCGCGTTGGGCACCGACGGCTTGGTAAACCCTGTCGGTCCCAAAATGCCTTCGAGCTTCCGCGTGTACTGCCCGTAACCCAGGGCACACCGGGCAGCAGGGAAGTAGTACCAGGTGATGCCCTGCTGCCTGTAGTCACCGGCAGCCAGCGAGACGACAAATCGTTCGGTACTTCGATACGACGTGCTGTTGTAGGTAGTGTCAGGCGTCTTAGGCTGCCTCGACCTGAGCAGGGAAATGCTTTGGAGCGTATCGGGATCATAGCCGCCGCGCTCGTTTTTCGGCAGAGGGACTGCCTTGCCTTTCAGATCCATAGCGGTCATCTGCTGACTATTTGCGGTGCGCGTCGCGGTAATGCGAAGGATGCGGCCCGTGGCCTGGATGCTATAGTAGCTGTTAGTGCCGTAATCGTTTGACTCTGGAACGAAGGCATTGATCACGGCCCCTACCAGCACGGCCACCGTGATGACTGACACGAACGCCCCCGCGTACAATGTCACACCCAGGCCGACCTTGGCCGGACGCGGCTGACCGGAATACTGGCCGCGCGTCAGGAAGCTGCCCCAGGCGGCGGCGGTCAGGACGGCACCGAAGACGATTTCCGCCGCGAGTACATCTAAGAATTCCGGCAGGATAATCGTCAGCAGCACAGCGGCGATAGCGGCGGGGAGAGCCAGGGCGCGGCTGCCAAACCATTTTGCCGGACGCAGGGCGGTCAGCATCCCGGCGAAGTAACTGGGCACGATGGTCAGAAGCGAGGCGATACCCGGCAGCGCCAGACGGGCATCGAACGGCGCGGGGACGGTGCCGGGAGCGGCAGTCCAGAAGACGAAGGCTAGAAACGGGAGGCCTGCGGCAGCCAGGGATAGCGCGATGCCGACCAAGGCTTTGCCACCGAATATGACCGCCCATGGCAAAGGCCGATGCATCAGGAACGCCCACTGATCGCGCCTCAGCTCCGGCATGACCTGGGCAAAGCCCAGTGCGGCGGCTATCAGGGGGCAGCCGAAGGTCATCACCAGATAGGCGGCGTTCCAGACCGCCGCACATTTATCGCTTTGGCCGTTCGGACTCAGCACACCGGTAGAAAATACGGTGTACGCCAGCGCGATCGAGAGGGCGACCAGTGCCAAAATGCCCCAGCGCAGGTTCTCGCGCCATTCTTTCCATAGGATCGCTTTCATGAAATCTTCTCCTTCTGCTCTTCGATGTCATCGAGAAAGAACGTCTTTTCGCCCCGGTCACTCAGATAGCTCACAAAGGCATCTTCCAGCCCCAGCGGGGCCTCGTCCACACGGCTTGCGCCCAGTGACGCCAGCCTACGCTCGGTATCGGAATCGTAGGACGCGAGGGTGAGCGTTACCTCACGTCCGGCACGTAGGGTCTGCAAAAGCCCCGGCAGAGGCGGCAAGGTCGGGGGCGTGCCTGGGAATGTCAGGACGAACTGCCGGACGCGGCGGCGGAAGGTCTCCAGGGCGCAGTCCGCCCGGAGCAGGGAGCCGTCCAGCACGGCGATTCGGTCCGCGACCCGCTCGACATCGGCCAGCAGATGGGAGGAGAAAAAGACGGTCTGGTCGGCCTTGCGCGTGAGATAGATCATGGACTGCAGGAGGCCGCGCCGGGCCACCGGGTCCAGGCCCAGGGCGGGGTCGTCGAGGATCAGCAGCTCCGGCTGGGGCGCGAGGGTCAAGGCCAGGCAGAGGCCCGCTCGTTCACCGCGCGAGAGGTCTCCCGCTTTCGCATTCGGCGTCAGACCAAAATGCTTCACGACTCCATCGAAGACGCGCGAGTTCCAGCGAGGGTAGAAAGCGGATTGGAACGCACCGCATTCCCGCACAGTCATCCAGCCGTAGACATGATGACCCTCGGCAAGG
>JAYTGR010000014.1:0-2923 GCA_043733205.1 Chthonomonadaceae bacterium | reverse complement strand
GCCGCGGCATCCGGGCAGCCGGAGTATGTCCTGTACGATACGCGCACTTCCAATGGCGACGTCCTCGCGGAGTTAGGCTGTAAAGGGGCCGTGGGCGTCCTGATCGAGCCTGCGGACAGTCCTCACGTCCTCGGCTCCCTGCGGTTTCTGGCAGGCTTTGCCTCTGAACGCGGACAGGGCGCGCAGGTCACCATCTTCCGCGCAGAAGGAGACTGCCCGGTCCGCGTCGGAGACCGCCTGATGCAGCGGGCGCAGGGGCCTCTCCAGGGCACACGGGAGGCTCCCGGCCAAGCTGGTGTCGCCCTCGAAGCGGGGCCTGCGGGGGAATCTCTTCAGGCCAGACTGGAGTCTTCCGGCCTCATCCCGCTGCTGGTCCCTTCTCTTGCGCAGGCGATGCGGGAGGGAAGGGCACAGACGAGAACCCTGTCGTTCCCGGCAGGCAGCGCCGAAGCGCTGATCGAACCGATCCAGTCGCCTCTCTCTCTGCTCCTCTTCGGAGCCGGGCAGGATGCGGTTCCACTGGCGCAGATGGCGAGTCTCCTGGGCTGGCAGGTCACCGTGGTGGATCCCCGCCCCTCGGCGCTGTTGGCGGAGCGGTTTCCAGGCGCTGAGACGGTGCTGCTCTCTCATCCTGACCAGTGGAAGGAGCTTCCTGCGCTGGACGCGCGTACGGCAGCCGTGATTATGAGTCACAACTATATCCGGGATCTGACCTGTCTCCAGCATCTGCTGAAGTCGCCGCTGCGCTATATCGGCCTGCTGGGTCCACGCAAACGCGCCGAGCAGATGCGAGCGGATCTGAGTCAAGGCGGCACGGTTCCGGATTTGGAGGCGTGGTCCTCTCTCTACAGTCCGGCTGGCCTGGATATAGGATCTGAAACGGCGGAGGAGATCGCACTGGCGATCGTCGCGGAGATCCAGGCAGCGCTTCACGATCGATCCGGCGGCTTCCTGCGCGAGCGCAGAGGGCCGATTCACATTTAGTCCCTCTAATTAATCCCTTTAATTAGTCCTTGTCGGCTTTCTCATCGGGAGGGGCGGCCTGCCCTGTCGCTGTCAGCAGGGCGCGGTGGACCGGAGAGGGACAGGGCGTCTGCGGGCCTTTGATGCTGTGCCAGAGGATACGGTTGAGCTGGCTGACCTGCACGGCGGTCAGGCGATCGGGGCCGGAGAAATCCATCTCCTGCGACTGTTTTGCGCCGTATGCCAGGCGTGTATTTTTCGCCATCACGTCCGTCTGGGCCGGACGCGACATTGGGGCTGTTCCAGAACGGGTTGTACTGGTTGTTTCCCGCCTGCACGGCGCGGTAAAAGAAGAGCGTCTCGTCGTAATCCTGCACATACATATAGGTCGTGGTGCCCATCTGCTTGGCGTTGGACAGACAGGAGGTCTGGCGGGCCTTCTCGCGGGCCTGAGCGAAAACGGGGAACAGAATCGCCGCCAAAATAGCGATAATAGCGATAACGACTAACAGTTCGATGAGTGTAAAACCCTTTTGCACGACGTTCTTCTGCATCTGGCTGTCTCCTTCGTAAACCTGAAGAGGGGAAGATGGATCGGAAAGAGCTTTCTTTGCTCATCCCGTATATCAGAATACCGGTCGGAGATTAAGACGCAGTTAAGGCAGGATTAACTTCTGATTAAATCGGCGGCGTGTCGTGGAAAGAAGAACGGCATTAAATAGGTACAATATAGAGCAGCGTCCGCTAAGCAGGAGAGCAGAATGGAACTCGATACAAGCGGGTATAGTGTTTAATGCAGAGAAAATTCTTTGCAGCATCTCTCTTCCTGAGTGAAGGGAGCCTCTACGGATGGTGAAGCGGCACGAGGGAACGATTGAGCGGTAATCGGATACAGAACTACTATCAGTGCCCCAACTGTGCATCTCCTGTCCATCGACGGCGCAAAACGTGCCACAGATGCGGATGGGGGCGTCCGCTGAACAGCCATCGGGCCGAACGTATGCGTTCGGTCCGGCACAAGCTGCTTGGGATAGGTTTCCGGGTCTATCGGTGGACTGGGCGGGCTTTTTCGCCCTGCCCCGACTGTCAGGAGCCGATTCCTAAAAATTCCAGACGGTGTCGGTACTGTGGCTGGCAGGGCGGCTATCGCGCCATTGTCCGCCCTACCCTGCGGCATTTCCTGCTGCGCCTCGTCAACTTGAACCTGAGCCGCTCCAGCGAAACGATGCCCTGCCCGCACTGTCAGTGGGCCATGCTAACGACCGCCAAACGGTGTCCGCTCTGTCTGCGTTCTCCGGAATTTTCGATCCCCGAGCCGATCCGGCCGGTGCGGGCCTGGCTGCATCTGCGTCGGCGCTGGGTCCGATGGGCGGCGCGGGATGCGATGATCTGCCCTCACTGTTCGGTTCAGGTTCCCCCCTGGGCGCCCGGCTGCCTCTGCTGCGGCTGGGAACGACCACGCTCCGAGAGCAGTATCGCGATGCTGGGCCACGCCTTTGCCGAAGTGAAGGGCGGAGTGCTGGAGCGTATCCACCCGAGTGACGAACCCCGTCCCGGCGACATGTGCCCCGAGTGCGAGGTTCTGGTTCCGCGTTCCGACAGAAGCTGCATGATCTGCGGCTGGATTCCGGATCGTAAAAAGACGATCCGCGACGCGGCGGAGTTTCTGCTGGACGAGATCAAACAGCGGGGCGCTGCCGAAAAAATTCCCGACCTCAGCCTCTGTAAAGGCTGCCATGTCCCTATGCCGCCCAACGCCAGGATGTGCCTGGTCTGTGGATGGGCGCCGCCGGTCAAAAATCCTGTCCTGCGCTACCTGCGTAAGAAGAGAGTGCGGAAGTTCCGGAAATACGGCCCGTCCTGGCGGCCCTGCCCCAACTGCCGCCTGCCTTTGACGCGTCATTCCGTGAAATGTCTGGCCTGCGGATGGGAGAAGACGCCGACGCGCTACTGGGGAAAA
>JAYTGR010000013.1:0-8091 GCA_043733205.1 Chthonomonadaceae bacterium | reverse complement strand
GCTTCATCCTCGATCGCGACGTAGGTTCCTGTCGGCGCTGTCGTCAGTTTGGCGGAGTGCGTGCTGCGCGTCCGAAAGATTGAAGCGCCGTTTGCCAGTTCGCCCAGACGGCCGACGACGCGCTCCGCCTGCCGTCCGCGCGACGGCAGGCCGAAACCGCCCAGCGTGGAGCCCGTCGAACGCGTCGGCTGGCGCGTCAGCTGTCGGGCCGCCTCGATGGTAGCCGCCTTCTGCCGCACCCGATCGGCCGCATGCTGGTCGACCGCAGCCTGAGAAGGAGGCAGGTCGATCGTCAGAGTATCGTCCGCATGAGACGGCCGGGCCGCAGCCAGACTCGTCACTGCACAACCCAGGATAAGCCAGCGAAAGCGCAAATTCTTACTCCTCAACAGATGGGATCGCCTTTGCCAAGGCTTATGATCTCAGGTATAGACGCTTGTTAATCGCATTTGTAACGGCGATTACAGCCAGCAGCTGAGGCGAGCGAGTTTTTTGATCGGGTTTACGGCCCGAAATAAGAGGTTCCGGCAGGAGAATTCGACGGGATAAACCGCGATTCCTCCCTGCCGGAACAGAGTGAGAGTTATTTCGTTAAGAGAAAACGTTTATCTCTTGCTGAACTGGAAGCCGCGACGGGCCTTCTTGCGGCCGTACTTTTTGCGCTCTTTGACGCGCGGATCGCGGGTCAGGAGGCCGGTGCGGCGCAGGCGAGGCCGGTTTTCCGGATCCACTTCGAGCAGCGCTTTGGAGATGCCGTGCCGGATGGCGCCAGCCTGGCCGGAGAGCCCGCCGCCGTTGCATTTCGCGATGACATCGAAGCGGCCGACCGTCTCGGTGACATCAAATGGCTGCTGAACGATCTGCGACAGCACGGCGCGGCCCAGGTATTTGGCTCCCGGACGATCGTTGATAGTTACCGTTCCGGTTCCGGGAACGATCCAGACACGGGCCGTCGCATTTTTGCGATGTCCGGTGCCGTAATAGCGGGTACGAGTTACGTCAGACACGCTTATTTATCTCCTCTGTCCTGGACGCCGCCGGTGAAGGTGACGGGCTGCTGCGCCTCATGCGGGTGTGCGGAGCCTTTGTAGACTTTCAGCTTCTTGATGACGGCATCGCCCAGCTTGTTGTGCGGGATCATGCCGCGCACCACGCGCCGGATCGCCTCTTCGGGCCGCTTGTCCAGCTCCTGCTGGCGCTGAATCGACTTCAAGGCACCCGGCCAGCCGGTATGGTGGTAGACCGTTTCCGTGCCTTTGTTGCCGCCGGTGATCGCGACTTTCTCCGCATTGATGATGATGACGAAGTCGCCGGTGTCCACGTGAGGTGTGAAGATGGCTTTGTGCTTGCCGCGCAGGATACGGGCCGCGTCCACCGCCAGGCGTCCCAGCGGCTTATTGGTCGCGTCCATCACGTACCAGACGCGCTCCTTCTCCATATCTTCGGGACGTGCCGAGATGGTTGTTTTCATAGTTTTTCCCCGGTAGTTTCCTCGCCGCGCTCCAGAGCGGGATCGGCGACTCTGCGATGTCGAGCGTAGTCCTTACGCTCTTCGTATCGTACCCGCAGCAGACAGAGCCCCTGTGCAGGAGCCGAGAACCCTGCCTGTCTGCGGTCTTGTGATTTGATGATAGCAGGGATGTCGTATGGGTCGCGTTTGCCCATTCCAACTTCCATGAGTGTTCCGACGATATTCCGGACCATTCCGCGCACGAAGGCGTTGGCCTCGATGCGAACGATCACGAAATCGCGATAGCGTCCGACGTTCAGCCGCATGACATCGCGCTTGGAAACCTTCGCAGGATCGTGCTGATTGGCGAATGCACGGAAATCCTGCTCCCCGAGGAGCAGTCCGGCCGCAGCCCGCATGCGATCCACCACGAGAGGCTCCAGACACAGCGTACTGTAACGCCTCCACAACGCCGACGGAATGCGACGGTTCAGGATCAGGTACGAGTAGACGCGGGACGAAGCCGAAAACCGGGCATCGAACGTCGGTTCGACTTCCGTTACGGCTCGGATCGTCACGTCCGGCGGCAGCGTTTTGTTGAGCGCCAGCGCCATGCGGTCTAAGGGAATGCGTGTCTCTACGCCGAAGCTCACGACCTGCCCCAGGGCATGCACTCCTGCATCGGTGCGCCCCGCACCGGCCAGACGAATGGTCTGGCCGGTGCGAACCAGGATCGCGCGCTCAAGCTCTCCCTGCACGGTCCGGGTATGGTGCTGCCACTGAAACCCGGCGAAATCCGTGCCCTCGTACTCTACAATCGCCTTGAAGTACCTCACCTTCACTCCTCAAACGTCCTTCTCTCCGCTGCGCAAGCGGCGGAGAGGAGGGCTCTTCGCGGCGTGAGGTTATTTGTGCTGCCGGCCCAGGCCGAACAGTCCGCGGCGGCCTTTGGTGGTCTGTGCCACTTCCGGCTCGACGACGACATCCGGCTCCTTGCCCTCGACGAACTCGATCAGGACCAGCGGTGCGCCGTCACCGCGTCGGAAACCGACTTTGATGATACGCGTATAGCCGCCGGGACGCTCCATGTAGCGCGGGGCGATGACCTCGAACAGGCGCGGGACGACGTAGTAGGGGTTCCGAGCGATCTTCCCGCCCTTCACCCGCACGAACTCATCGATATTGCTGTCGACATAGCGGCGCACCTGACGGCGCGTATGCAGCCGCATCGGGACCGTAGCCTCCGTGCCGCCTTTGCGCGCCATAGTGACCAGTTTCTCGACGATAGGCCGTACCTCTTTGGCACGGGTCTCGGTAGTGACGATTCGGTCGTAGAGCAGCAGGCTGCGCGTAAGACCTTTGAGGAGTGCGCGGCGTTGGTCGCTGGGCAGTCCGAATTTGCGGTGCGCCTTTCGGTGACGCATAGTCTGTATCCTCCACGGCAGGGAGAGAGGAGCGGAGGAGCCTGGCGGCGGTCGCCCTGCGGTCCCTCAGTCTCCTGGCCTGCCATTAATCGGTTTCGGTTTCCGGTTCGGCGTCGGTTTCGTCGTCATCGAGGTTGATCGTAGTGCCACCCCTCAGAATTAAGCCCAGCGCGGTCAGTTTCTCGCGCACTTCGGTCAGCGATTTGCGTCCGAAGTTGCGGATCTGCATCAGGTCGTTTTCGGTATAATGCACCAGATCGGGCACCGTCAGAATGTTGGCTTTCTTCAGACAGTTGTAGGTGCGTACCGAAAAGTCCAGCTCTTCGATGCGGATATTGGGCGCGGGCGGCCCTTCCGGAGGAAGATCCAGGATAGACCCTTTGGGATCCAGTCCGGCGACCGGCCGGAAGCCCTCGAACAGCTTGAAGTAGCCGACCAGAATTTTGGCCGCCTCGCTGATGGCTGTTTCCGGGGTGATCGTACCGTTCGTCCAGACTTCCAGCACCAGTCGCTCCAGGTTGGTATTCGACTGCACGCGGGTCTGTTCGACGATATAGTTCACTTTGCGGACCGGGGTGAATGCCGCTCCCATCGGAATCGTGCCGATGTTCATCAGGCTGCGCCGTTCGAGACGGTCGGGCAGAACATAGCCCTTATTGATCTCTATGGTCATCTCGATGGACAGGGTCGATTCGTTGTCGTTGATGGTGGCCAGATAGACCTGCGGGTTCACGACTTCGACATCGCTCGGACATTCGACGTCGGCGCCGGTGACGACGCCCTCGCCTTTGCGGTCGATCCGAATGGTCTTCGGCTCTTTTACATCGCCCGTCGTATGCACACGGATGTTCAGCCCCTTGAGGTTGAGCAGCAGTTCCGTCGTATCTTCTTTAACGCCCGGTATGGTCGAGAACTCGTGCATGACCTTGTCGATCTTGACATAAGTGATCGCAGCGCCGGGAATGGACGACAGCAGCACGCGCCGGAGCGAACTGCCCAACGTTGCGCCATAGCCACGTTCCAGCGGCTCGATGACGAACTTCCCGTAGGATGCTCCTGTATCGAGCGTCTGCACGTTCTGTAGAGTCAGTTCCATGGATTCCTAATCTCCTGTTTATCGAACCGCGTAAGCCGATCGGTCGGCGTCGGTTCCTGCCGGTGCGAACCGATCAGCGCGAATAGAACTCGATGATGAGCTGTTCACGGATATCACGGACATCGCCGCTCGCTTTGATCTCTTCCAGACTCGGAACGGCGACGATACGGCCTTCCAATGCCTGCACATTTATGTCGAGCCAGCCCGGAACGGAACGCTTGAGGACGCGGCTGCGCGCTTCTTTCACGCCTTCGTTCTTCGTCATGGTCTCATGGACTCCGATGACATCGCCCGGCTGCAGAAGGTAGGAGGGGATGTTCATGCGGTGACCGTTGACCGTAAAGTGCCGGTGCGTGACCATCTGGCGGGCCTGGGCGCGGGAGGCGGCGAAGCCAAGTCGATAGATGACGTTGTCCATGCGCGTCTCAAGCAGCTGCAGCAGGTTTTCGCCGGTGACGCCCGGCCGGCGCAGAGCTTCGCTCAGATAGTTGCGGAACTGGTTCTCCAGAACACGGTAGATGCGGCGCAGTTTCTGCTTTTCGCGCAGCTGATGTCCGTACTCTGTGGTCTTCTTCTGGTAGGTCGGCAGACCGTGCTGGCCCGGCGGCTTGTTCCGCCACTGGGTCTTGCCGTCTCGGCTCGTCTTGTCGAGCGTACATTTGGTGAAGCATTTGTCGCCTTTGAGGTAGAGTTTGACTCCCTCACGGCGGCACTGACGACACCTGGGATCGTGATTATCAGCCATTCTGAAACAATGCTCCTTGTGGTTCGTAGATCGTTGCCACGAAGTAACGGGACGGCGGCGGTGCGCCGGTCGTCACCGGGTGTTTACACGTCCGAAGACGCTTCCTCCACCAGTGCTCCTTGGAAATCTTTACACACGTCGCCGCTTGGGCGGACGGCAGCCATTATGCGGGATCGGGGTCACGTCTTTGATCAGCGTGATCTCGAGTCCGACGCCCTGCAGTGCGCGGATGGCCGTTTCACGGCCTGCGCCCGGTCCCTTGACGAAAACGTCTACGCGCCGCAGGCCATGTTCCTGCGCGGCGCGAGCCGCCTTCTCCGCCGCGATCTGTGCGGCGAACGGGGTGCCTTTGCGAGTGCCTTTGAACATTCCGACACTGCCGGCGCTGGCCCACGAGATGACCGCGCCCTGTACATCGGAGATCGTAACGATCGTGTTGTTGAAGGTGCTCTGGATATGGGCAATGCCCTGCACCACGTTCTTTTTTTCGCGGGACTTCTGCTTGCTTGCGCCCGGTTTCGTTGTCTGTTTGTTTGCCATAGTGTCGCTCCTCTACTTCTTCGCCTTCTTCTTACCGGCGACCGTGCGCTTCGGTCCTTTGCGGATGCGGGCGTTGGTTTTCGTCCGCTGACCGCGTGCGGGCAGGCCGCGCCGATGGCGCATTCCCCGATAGCAGCCGATCTCCATCAAGCGGCGAATGCTGAGCTGGAATTCTCGGCGCAGGTCTCCCTCCACTCGATACTCCCGCTCCAGAATTTCGCGTACCTTGGCCGTCTCCGTCTCCGTCAGTTCACGCACCCGAGTAGCCGGGTTGATTCCTGCGTCCACGACGATCTTTTTGGCGCTGGGCAGTCCAATTCCGTAGATGTAGCAGAGCGCGTATTCGATTTTTTTATCGCGTGGCAGATCCACGCCAGCAATACGTGCCAAACCGCTCCTCCTTCGGGACGGGGCAAGTGCTGCGCGAGTGCGGGAAACCATCGGGTCTCCCCCTCACACAGCGCTCACGCCTAACCCTGTCGTTGCTTGTGTTTGGGATTGATGCAGATGACCCGCACCACGCCCTCCCGTTTGATGACCTTACACTTCTCACAGATCTTCTTGACAGATGCTCGCACTTTCATTCTGCACCTCCGATGCTTTGCAATTCCACTCGCCGAACTACAGCAGATACAGGCGAGCGCCAACCCGGATGGGTTAAGACACACAAAAAGAGGGTCAGCGGAAGAGGAAACTGTGCTCCTCCGCCTCCCGTAAATTGGTTTCGATCTCTCTTCGTCCGGTTACGATTTGTAGCGGTAGCGGATGCGTCCGCGCTCCAGATCGTAGGGCGAGAGTTCGACGAGCACTTTATCGCCCGGCAGGATGCGGATATAGTTCTGGCGCATCTTGCCTGACACATGGGCGAGAACCGACTTCTTCTGATCGCCGACAGGGATCTCGACGCGGAACATCGCGTTGGGAAGCGCTTCGGTGATCACGCCCTCGACTTCGATTCCGGCCTCTTTGCCGCTGGCATTCTCTTCCTCTTCGGTCGGCTGCGGGCGCGGGGTCGGCCCGCCTCCCGGTCGCTGCGGCCCTGCAGGGGGCCGGGGCGCTCCGCCGCCGCGGCGCTGTGGCCCTCCGCCGCCTGGTCTCGGCGGTCCTCCGCCGCCTGGTCTCGGCGGCCCTCCCGGTCGTTTGGGTGGTGGCATTCAGTCTCCGTTCGTCAAAATGAGAGTGCCATCGGGTGTGATGGCGACTGTATGTTCAAAGTGGGCCGAATATTTTCGGTCCGCCGTCGCGATGGTCCAGCGGTCGGAGAGCACCTTCGTCTCTTTGCGGCCGGCGTTGACCATGGGTTCGATGGCAAAGGTCATGCCGCACTGCAGCAGTTCGCCTTTCCCGCGCTGTCCGTAGTTGTACACCTGGGGGTCTTCATGCAGCGACCTGCCGACCCCGTGTCCAGAGAGTTCGCGCACGACCGAGTATCCGTGCGCTTCAACAAACTTCTGTACGGCATAGCCGATATCGCCAGTGCGATTGCCGGGCTTCGCCTGTTCGATGCCTTTGTAGAGCGACTGTTCGGTCACCTTCAGCAGCCGCTCCACAGCGGGCGAAACCTTGCCGACCGGAAAAGTCCAGGCGCTGTCCCCGAGCCAGCCGTCGAGTTCGACTCCGCAATCGACCGTGACGATATCGCCCTCTTTCAGAACGCGTCTTCCCGGAATGCCATGCACGACCTCCTCATTGGTCGAGATGCAGGTCCAGGCCGGAAAAGGCGGGTGCCCGACAGGAGCGTAGCCTACGAACGGCGACGTGCCACCGCTCTCGGAGATGATCCTGACCGCAAGGTCTTCGAGATCCCCTGTGGTGACACCGGGTGCGATCGCCGCTTCTGCGGCTTTCAAGACGAGATGAACCACCCGCCCTGCGGCGCGCATCTTCTCGATCTCCTGCGGCTTTTTCAGATAAATCATAGCATCTCTTCAAAGGCTCCCGGCCTGCAGGGCCGGTGAGGCTTTTATCCGTCCGATTGCCTCTAAAATACGCCCGAATACCGTCTCTGGTTCCTCGGTCGCATCCACTGTAGTAAGTATGCCGCGCTGCCGATAGTAGTCCATCAGCGGCGTGGTCTTCTCCATATAGACTTCCAGCCGGCGCTGCACGACTTCAGGATCGTCGTCGGCTCGGCGCACCAGCTGTGTGTGGCAGATATCGCAGAGTCCAGCCTGCAGCGGCGGCTGCGTCACGATATGGTAACTCGATCCGTCCAGCGGACAGACCAGCCGGCCGCTGAAGCGCCCAACGATCTCCGCGATAGGCGCCTGGAGTTCCAGAGCGCCGGTCACCCTGCGGCCCTGTTCCTGAAGGAGATCTTCCAGGGCATCGGCCTGCGGGATGGTGCGCGGAAAACCGTCGAGCAGGAACCCTGCGGTGCAGTCCGGATCGGCTGTCCGCATTTTTACAGCCTGAATGACGACCTCGTCCGGCACATACTCGCCCTTTTCGATACGGTACCGCTGAATGATACGTCCCAGTTCCGTGCCGCGGGTCACGGCATCGCGAAACATCGCTCCGGTGGAGATGGTCGGTATCTCGTAGTGCAGGGCGATCCGCCCTGCCTGCGTTCCCTTACCGACGCCCGGCGGCCCCAGCAACACCAATATCATGGCTGTGCTTCCTCACACCGAGATGCTGTGCGGCTTGCCGGACTCACATTGCGGATCCCTGTCCGCTCTTGATGAACCCTTCGTAGTTGCGCATCAGCAGCTGCGCTTCGATCGCCTGCATCGTCTCGATGGCGACGCCTACGACGATCAGCAGCGAGGTGCCTCCGATGAGCGTGACCGATTTGAAACCGGTGATGTTCGGCACGATATACTGCGCGACCGCG
>JAYTGR010000012.1:0-2943 GCA_043733205.1 Chthonomonadaceae bacterium | reverse complement strand
TCATGCACCGCGATGTGGAGGGCCACCGGCAGCTGCGTCAGAAGACGACGCGGCCCCTGGCCCTCCATTTCGGCGATCCGCCTTTCCCCACCGTCGTGAGAGACGAGGTCTGCGACGGCTTTGTCGTCGGCGGCGGCATCGCATCTATTCTGCGGCAGGCGACGCTGTCGGCCGCGTTCGAAAAGCCGTTCTGGCTGCAGATGGTTGGCACCGGCCTGACGACCGCGATGTCACTGCATCTGGGCGCGGTCCTGCCGTTCGCGCAGTGGCCCGCCGTCAACTGTCTGAACAACTATGCGGACGATCTGCTGACCGAGCCCCTGACGATCCGAGGCGGCTTTGCCCGGGTCCCGGAAGCGCCCGGTCTGGGTATCACCGTCGATGAGGCGGCCTTGACTCGCTTCCGCATGGAGCCTCCGTTCGAGTTCCCCAAACCGCGTCTGCTGCTCTCCGTGGTCTGGCCGGGCGGACGTGTGGTCCATTACGCCAGCATGCGGCAGTGCTGGGACGACTGTCTCATGGGCAATCAGCCGGTTCAGGAGCGCGGTGTGCGCATGGAGGTCCATGCCGACGACAGCAGTTCCGACTGGAAGGCGCTCTACTCCCGCTGCGAAGTCGCGCCCGTTCGAGATCAGCGTTAGAGAAAGTTAGGAGGGAAAGCGTGTACTACGGAGAACAGCAATGGACGCAGACGGCAGACCAGACCGGACGGGTCGTGGTCGTGCCGCTGGGATCGCTGGAGCAGCACGGACATCATCTGCCGATGCTTACCGACAGCATGATCGGTGCGGAGATAGCGCGTCGTGCGGAGGCGGAACTTGGGGACATCGCTCTGTTTACGCCCATGCTCTGGATCGGCGCGTCCGACCATCATCTCGGTTTTAAAGGCACTCTCAGTCTCGGCAACGATCTCTATATCTCCGTGCTGGTGGATATTTTAGAAAACCTCATCGGCGCGGGCTATCGGCGGATACTCCTCCTGAACTCCCACGGTGGGAACATCACGCCGGGCCGAATGGCGATGTACGACGTCCAGCTGCGCCATCTCGAGAAGACGGACCTCTGGATCTCCCTGGCGACCTGGTTTACCATCGCTGCCGAACAGATCGCTGCGCTCGACGTACTGGATCAGAAAGCCGTGACGCACGCCTGCGAACTGGAGACCAGCATGATCCTGCATCTGCGCCCGGAACTGGTCGATCTCAAGGCGGCACGCGGCACGACGATCCCTTTCGATTCCGCTTTCTATGTTCCGGATTTCGCAGCGCCAGGCCGGGTGGATGTTGCGCGGTCCTTCGATCAACTGAGCATCACCGGCGCGTTCGGGCATCCCGAAGCGGCGACGGCAGAGAAGGGAGCGCTGCTGTTCGAGACGGCGGTGCGCGAGGTCGTGGCCTTCGTACAGGAGTTTGCGGCGTGGAAAGAGTTTGAACCGCACTGAGAGGAGCCATTATGGCCGTTGACAATCCGACATCCGGAGGAGACTGGCCCGCACCTCGGGAGGGCGGGGCGGGGCCGAGCCGCCTGCAGCAGTATCTGAACGCCCGTGTCATGGTATACTACAACTCGCAAAGCAGTTATACCGATTCGGGGCGTGTGACCTATCTGGATACCTCCTGGCTGGAGCTGACAAAAGAGAACGGAGAGCGGCTGCTGATTCCGACGACCGCCGTCCGCCTCGTAAAGATGCTGGAACCTATTCGCCTGCCGGACGATGCCGGAACGCTGCTGCGTCCTCTGGATGGTCCGCCGCCGCAGATACGGCCTTAGCGCCCCTCCCCCAGGAGACAGCCCTGTACACAATAGGGCAAGGGCTCGGCGGCAGAGACCTGCAGAAGAGAAAGAGAGGTACAAGTGAACGATCGCAGACAAGGGGGGAAGCCGCGCAAGCGTCCGACTTCACGGCCCTCGCATCCAGGTTTCGCGACAGGAAGGCAGGAGCAGAATGCCCGTGCCCAGTCCTTCGCCGTCCCTGTTCAGATTATCGAACGCGATGTTCCGAAAGCTCTTGTGGCGCCCACCGCGCCCGGACCGTTTCGGATCGTTATCGCCGTCCATCGGCCCCGATATCGCGGGCGATGCGAACGCGCGGCAGCGCTGGAAGGCTGGGACGTGACCTCCCTGCTCAATCGTCAGGACCCTGTAGGGATCGTGACGAAAAAACCGGGCCCGCCGGATCTGCTGATTCTGTCGGGGGATTTTGGCCGGCAGAAAGACTATGCCATTTTCCGGGCGGTGCAGGCGTGGCGCGAAAAGGGAATGCGTATTGTAGGGCTCGTGGACGACTGCGAGACGCCGCCGGAAGGTTTTCCGGATTCCGCGCCGGCAGACATCTGTGATGTCTGCCTGTCTCCGCCCTATACGGCCACTGCCCTGCGGGATCTCTTCGCGCAGCTCTACACCGAGATGCGCGGCAAACCGGCCCCCCCTCCCGTGAAATCAGCCAGAGCTGTGGAGGAAGAAGAGGATTAGAACAGAGAATTACAGGCGGGCAGGGAGAAGCGATTGTCCTGTTCGCCTTTTCGTGTTCAGGAGGATGAGTTGCTGAGCGAAGACGCAGTAAGAGCGATTTTTTTGGACGCAGAGGCACTGCTGAACGGGCATTTCCGGCTGACTTCGGGACGGCACAGCGGGGAGTACTGGGAGAAGTTCCAGGTGCTGCAGTGGCCGCATCACGTCGTAACGCTGTGTGCCGAAATCGCGCGACGTTTTCGTGACGAAAAGGTCGAGGTGGTGCTGGGGCCGACGACGGGCGGCATCCTGCTCGCCTTCGAGGTCGCGCGCCAGCTCGGAGTGCGCGCACTCTACGCCGAAACCGAAAACGGAGAGCGTCTGCTGCGCAGGGGCCTTCAGCTGCCTGCAGGCACACGCACACTCATCGTGGACGACGTCATGACCAGCGGGGGCTCGGTAAAGGAGTGTCTCGATCTGGCGGCAAAACAT
>JAYTGR010000011.1:0-8115 GCA_043733205.1 Chthonomonadaceae bacterium | reverse complement strand
CGACCGGCTGCGAGCGGCAGTGCGGCAGGTGCTGACCGAACCGCGCTACCGCGAACGCGCGGTCGATGTCCAGCGGCAGATCCAGGCCCTCGACGGTGTTCGCCGCGCCGCCGACATCGCAGAACAGGCGCTCAGCACCCGCCAACCCGTTTTGCGAACGGACTATCGCTGAGGGCGCCCCGACGGCTCCACCGGAACCGGAACCGCCAACCCGTTTTGCGAACGGACTATCGCTGAGGGCGCCCTCAGCGATCTCTCCTCACGCTCTTGCGGGAGGAATATCCAATATTTTCGAGAATATGCAGGCACGCCGCCCTGCGTCTGCAGGCTGGCAGCAATCCCCGATGAAGAAGGAAACAGTGCAATGACAACAGGCATGCAGTACGGCCATATACCCGGCGTTGAAAAGAAGATTTCGCGCATCGTGCAGGGCACCATTCAGATAAATACCGGCGATGAAGCCATCGGTTTTGGGCAGATGGACGCCGCCTGGGAGGCGGGTATTAACGCCTTCGACACCGCGCATGTTTACGGCGGCGGAGCCAACGATAAGTTTTTCGGCCGCTGGATCAAAGCGAGGGGGGTGCGCGATGAGGTGGTCGTGCTGGCGAAAGGGGCGCATCACAACGATGTGCGCCGCCGGGTCACACCCTACGACATCGCAGCCGATCTGCACGACACGCTTGCCCGTATGCAGATCGAGTTTCTCGACCTTTATGTCCTGCACCGTGACGATACGGCAGTGTCGGTCGAGCCGATTGTCGATGCTCTGAACCAGTTCCATCGGGAAGGCAAAATCGGGGCGTTCGGCGGCTCCAACTGGACCACTGCGCGGCTGGCAGCGGCCAACGCGTACGCGGCTAAGAGCGGCCAAATCCCTTTTGCGGTCTCGTCTCCCAACTTCTCCCTGGCAGATCAGAAGAAGGAGCCCTGGGAGGGCTGCGTCACGATCTCCGGCCCGACGAACACCGGGGAGCGGGAGTGGTATGCCGAGCACAAAATGCCGCTCTTCACCTGGTCGAGCATGGCAGGCGGATTTCTCTCCGGCCGGATCACCCCTGAAAATCAGGGCGAGTTCACCGGTTATTTCGATAAGCTGGCGGTCGAATGCTACGCATCTCCCGACAACTTCGAGCGCCTGGAGAGGGCGAAGACCCTGGCCATGGAAAAAGGGCTGACCATGCCGCAGATCGCGCTGGCTTATGTGCTTCACTATCCGCTGGACATCTATGCGCTGGTCGGGTCCGCGAATGCGGCCGAAATCGCCGCAAACATCGTCGCTTTGAACACCCCGCTCACGATGCAGGAAATGGACTATCTCGACCTCCGAGCCGATACTTCCGCGTGAGGGAGCGGACTGGATCGAGCGCCCCGATGCCGGCCGGCCAAAAACTGCCTCTCGTAAGGAATGAAATTGGAGAACAACACGTTGAAATCTGCACTTCCCCGATGCGCCGCTCGCATGCGTGCCGCCTGCTTTGCACTGCCATTGGGTCTGGCGATGGGGGCGGCGCTGCCTGCGCATGCGAACGATCATATGTTTCCTGCCGCACCGGCCGCGAAAGCCTTCAGCGACTACGACAGCAAAGGCTTTCTGATCGACGGCAAGCGCACCTTTCTGGTCTCTGCCGGGATGGAGTATGCGCGGGTGCCGCATGAGCTGTGGCGGGACCGGCTGCTGCGCCTGAAGCGCGCGGGGTTCAACTGCGTCGAGGTCTACAACTTTTGGAACTGGCACGAACCGCAGGAGGGCAAATTCGACTTTCGCGGCGATCACGACCTGGGAGCGTTTCTGAAACTGGTCAAGCAGATGGGAATGTATGCGATCTGCCGGGTCGGACCCTACTACTGCGCGGAGTGGGACAACGGCGGCTATCCCCTCTGGCTGCGTTTTAAGCCGGGACTAAGCGTGCGAACAGCCGACAAACCTTTCCTGGACGCGATGGACCGATTCTTCGAGAAGCTGATGCCGGTCGTCGCGGCCAATCAGATCAATCGTGGCGGCTCCGTCGTCCTGGTGCAGCTGGAGAACGAGGGCGCGGGGTGGGGAACGGACGAGCCCAATCCCTACTTCACCCATCTGCGTAAGAAGGCCGTTGAACTCGGTCTGCAGGTTCCCTACTTCTTCAGCGGGCTGCATCATGCCAGCGATCCGGCGGGCGATACGGCAATGGACGATCCCAGCCGCCCCAATCCCTGGTTCTCCACCGAGTTCTGGTCGGTCTGGTACGACGTCTACGGCTCGCATCCCCAGGACGCACCCAACTATGCGCGGCGGACGTGGAAGATCATTGCGCATGGTGGCAGCGGCTACAACTACTATATGGCGCATGGCGGCACCAACTTCGCCTACACCAACAACAATGAGGATGCCGCCTGCTACGACTACGGAACGGGAGTCGGGCAGGCGGGCGACCTGCGTCCCCTCTACTATACTTTCAAACGCGCTGCCTGGTTCGCCCGCAGCTTCCAGGAGATCCTCGAAAACGCGACCGATGCCACCTCCAGCGTCCAGGGCACAGCCACCGATCCGACGGTTCGGGTGACGGCGCGGCAGGGGCCAGCGGGAACAATCCTGTTTCTGGACAACCCTGGCAGAACTCCGGCACAGACGCAGGTGAAGATCGATGGCATGACTCTGCCCGCCTCTGGGCCGATCACCCTTGCGCCGAACGACATCGTGCCTGTGGTCCGCGACTTCGCCCTTGCGCCGGATGTGACGCTGAAATGGGCGGTATCCCGAATATTGGGTGTTGTGTCGCAGGGCGATACGACGACGCTGGTCCTCTATGGCGCGCCCGGCTCTCCTGCCGAACTGCGTTTCGCTGTTCCCAGCCGTACTCAGGTCGAACAAGGGGCTGCCGGACTGCGAACGATCGCGCCAGGAACGTTGAATTTGAGTACCGAGTTCCGGGAGGGGGACCCCATCGAGTATTCATTCAAAGTCGGTACACGCCGAGTGCGCGTTCTGGCAGTCAGCGAGGACATGGCGGATCGAACCTGGTTTGTAGAGACCGGAGGTCAAACCCATGTCGTCTGCGGACCCGATTTTGTTGGGGAAAGCAGTCTCAGCAAAGGGCGTCTGCACCTGACAACCGAACTGCCGTGGCTGAACACGACCCTGCTCCGCAGTGGTAAAGAACCCTCTGCTGTCGCTGTGCCGCCGGCACTGGGGAAGACCACTGTCGGCAAGCCGGCCTTCGTCTACGGTCCAAATGGTGCGCCTCAGCGTTTAGAGGGTCCGGCAGTGTCTGCGGATCGTCCTGTCTCTGTGCCCCTCGGCCCGTGGCAGGCGAAAGATGCGTCTCAGCCAGCCGCGCCGGCGTTTGACGATCACGGCTGGCGGGCGAGCGATGTGCCGCTGCAGATGGGTGCAGACGGTGATCTGACCGCCGACGCCTGGTATCGCGCCCATATCAGCGTGCCCATGACAGGGCAGTATACGTTTTATGCCAATGGCGGTGACCGGGCTATTGTGTTCGTCGATGGAGTGCGCGCCGCGAGCGGCAAAATCCACTCCGAGATTCCGGTGGCGCTGGAGGCGGGCAGCCATACGCTGGCGGTCTTTACGGCGCACGATGGACGGGACAAGCTGTTCGGCTATGTCGGGTCGATCGAGATGAGCGATCCCAAAGGGCTGGCAGGGCCCGTTACCATCCGGCAGGGCAGCGGGATGGCGCTGAACGGCTGGCGGGTCTGGAAGGGAGTGCATGCAGAGGCGTTAAGGGTCGGGCCGCCAGCTTCCGACGCTCAGGAGTGGCAGCCTTATACGGTCGGCGACGACGCTTTCAGCAAGCGGCGTGGGTTCGCCTGGTTTCAGACGACGATCCCGGCTACTGTGGGAGCCGCGCATGTGTCGCTGCATTTCGAAAGTGTGGATGACAACGGCACGGTCTTCGTGAACGGCAGGCAGGTCGGAAGCCACAAAGGCTGGGACACGGCGTTCGATGTGCCGATCCCTGCCGGTCCCGAGGCGATCCTGACCGTCTTCGTCGAGAACACGGACAATACGGGTGGGCTGGACAAACCCGTTCGCCTGGTGACGCAGATCGGGGAAGAGGTGACCTCGACGGGCTGGAAACTGCACGGCGGTCCGGGAGATCCCTTGTCTCCCTCCGACTGGAAGTCGTTGACTCCGGAACAGGCTTTTCCTGGCCCGGCCTTTTTCCAGACGACGTTTACGGCTGCGCCGCCTCCTGCCGTGGGGCCGCATCCGATCTGGCGTGTCGTTTCGGCCGGTCTGGGGCACGGTTCGGTCTGGGTCAACGGCCACAACCTGGGCCGTTATCCTGAAAAAGTACCGATCGACGGCATGTACATTCCCGAGTGCTGGCTGGTCACAGGCAAAAACACCCTGGTGATCTACGACGAGGACGGCAGGCGTCCGGACCAGGTCACAATCGCCGCCGAGATCGCCGCCAGCCGCGATGTCGAGGTGATTACAGCGGCAAAATGATGAAACCGAAACGGGGATTTGAACAACTAATAGATCGATCGAACAGACCAAGCCTGTGATTATGGCAAAACGTTTTTTCGGGTGTTTCGTCTAGGTATTGCCTATATTTTGGTGCATATCGAGCCCACGCTCCTATTGCGGCTCGGCAGAGAATTGGACTGAGAAGGTATGAAGCGAAGGAATTCGGGTTCTCTCAAGGCAGCGTATTCCAAGCAGTGCCCCGGCTGTAAGCATCGTCTGCCCGCAAACGTGCATAAGTGCGGATTTTGCGGCGCCTCGCCCTGGTATTGGCAGGAAGACCGCATCATCTGGGTCACTGTCATGGTGGGCATCGTCGCCAGTTTTATCATCTACAGCCTCTTCTTTCGATAGCCATCCCTGAAAAGCTGGCAAAACGAAAATACCGCCGGCTCCTGCCTTTTTAGGACGGAGCCGGCGGTATTTAACGTGCTGTGCAGGATTATTCGCTGCGCGATTCGCCCATCATATATTCACTGGAATAGTTCGGCGGCTCTTTGGTGATCCACACATCGTGTACATGGCTTTCGCGGAGGCCGGCACCGGTAACACGAATAAACCGGGCGCGCTCCTGCAGCTCCGTGATCGAGTGCGCGCCGAGATAGCCCATGCCGGAGCGTATGCCCCCCAGCACCTGATGGATCGTATCGTGCAGCGGGCCTTTGAAAGGCACACGGCCTTCGACGCCTTCGGGAACGAACCGCGCATTGGAGTCCTGCCCGTAGCGGTCGCTGGAGCCTTCGCGCATCGCGCTCTCGCTGCCCATGCCGCGATAGTCTTTGTAGGCTCTGCCCTGATAGAGGATGACTTCGCCGGGCGCCTCGTGCGTGCCGGCCAGCAGATTGCCGACCATAATCGCCGATGCGCCCGCAGCCAGCGCCTTGACCGCATCGCCGCTCCAGCGGATGCCTCCATCCGCGATCACAGGGATGCCGTGCCGCGCAGCTTCTCGGGCGCAGTCCATGATCGCAGTCAGCTGCGGGATGCCGACGCCGCTGATGATGCGTGTCGTGCAGATGCTGCCTGCGCCCAGACCGACGCGTATGCAGTCCGCTCCGGCCTCGATCAGTGCGCGGGTGCCCTCGGCTGTCGCGACGTTGCCTGCGACGATAGGCAGATGGGGAAACTCATGGCGCACCGTCCGCAGAGCGTGGAGGACGCCGCGGGCCTGCCCATGCGCGGCGTCGATCACGATCAGGTCCACCCCGGCCGATACGAGTTCCGCAGTGCGGCCGATAGGGTCGCGCAGGGGGCCGATGGCGGCTCCGCAGCGCAGCCGGCCGCGCGCGTCCTTGGTCGCATTCGGGAACTGGCGTACTTTTTGGATGTCCTTGATGGTGATGAGGCCGAGCAGTTTGCGGTCGCTGTCTACGATGGGGAGTTTCTCGATGCGGTTGATCTGGAGAATTTCCTGCGCCTGCTCGAGGGTGGTTCCCTGAGAGGCGGTGACCAGTCCGCCCTTGCGGGATTGGTCGGTGGTCATGATGTCGCTGATGGGGCGCTCGAAGTTGGTTTCAAAGCGGATGTCGCGGTTGGTGAGGATCCCGACGAGCTTTCCCGTGACCGGCTCCGTAATGGGCACCCCGGAGATATGGTACCGCTCCATGAGGCTGACGGCGTCCTGAATAGTCTTGTCCGGAGGCAGACTGATCGGGTTGGTGATGATCCCATGCTCCGACCGTTTCACTTTGTCCACTTCCTGGGCCTGAAGATCCGAGGACATGTTGCGGTGAATAATTCCCAGGCCGCCCTCCCGCGCCATAGCGATCGCCATGCGGGCCTCCGTGACGCGGTCCATCGGAGAACTCAGGATCGGCGTTCGCAGCAGGATATCCGCTCCGATCGAAGTGCGGGCATCCACCTCAGAGGGAGTCACATCCGTATCTCGCGGCTCCAGTGAAACGTCGTCGAAGCTCAAACCGTCGCGAATTCTCATTTCCGTCGGAACCATATCTCTGCCCCCTTGCTTCCAGCCAATTCCGTCCACAGATTAGGACAGTATACCTGTCCCCGTTCTGCGTGTCAATTCGCGCATCGCACCAAAATCCTTCTTTATTCGCTTGACAGCTCCGGAACGGGCGGGTACACTGTTGCCGTGCATGGGAGAGGGCCCATAGCTCAACGGCAGAGCGCCCGGCTCATAACTGGTTGGTTGCAGGTTCGAAACCTGCTGGGCCCATTTTTACCGGTTTTGAGAGCAGATTCGCTCGTCCGCTTGTGAAATAATTCTCAAAACACTTGCACTCTGCGCAGCTTTTATGTTATTCTAATCCCCAATACGCTGCCGCTTTCCACGAATGAAATGCAGTGTGACACAATCCTCTCTGTCCGGTGGACACCGATGCTCCCGGACTCACTTCCCACGGTCGCCCTGACGCTTCCTGACGCTCTCTGCGTGACACGCACACAGACGACGATTCGGGCAGCCGCGTCGATGACTTCTCTTTCTGCCGTCCTGACTGCGGCATAGTTCTCCCTCGGAGGAGCAGGTACAGAGAGAAGGCTCAGCCAGCCGCCGTGATCCGCAACAGGAACTTTGCCCAGATGAATCATCCCTTCTCTTATCGCGTCCTCGGGGGCGCTCTCGGCCTCGCTGCCGCCGGACTGCTGGCGCTGTCTCCCGTCATCGCAAAAACCCATGCCGCCCGCCCGCAGACCTCTGCGGAGGCGCTGCCGAACGAGACGCACCTGAAGAATATCCGTCAGCTGACCTTCGGCGGACAGAATGCGGAAGCCTATTTCAGCGCGGACGGCAAACGGCTGATCCTGCAGAGCACTCGCGACGGCTACGACTGCGACCAGCAGTATGTGATGAACATCGACGGCACCAACGTGCATCGGGTCAGCACCGGCACTGGCCGGACGACCTGCGGTCTCTGGATGGACCACGATCAGCGCGTTCTGTTCTCGTCTACGCACGGTTCCGATCCGGCCCCGCCACCGAAACCGGACTTCTCGAAAGGCTATGTCTGGCCGGTCTATCCGACGTACCGTATCTATACGGCAAAGCCGGACGGATCCGATCTCAAGCCGCTCTTTCCGAAGCGCCTGAAGCCGGGCGAGACGGTAGGTTACAATGCGGAATCGGTCCTGTCACCCGATGGCAAAAAAATCGTCTTTACCAGCGATCGCGGCGGCGACCTGGACATCTGGGTGATGAACAGCGATGGCACGCATCCCAAACAGCTGACCCATACGCTGGGATACGATGGCGGACCCTGGTGGTCGCCGGACGGCAAAAAGATCGCCTTTCGTGCCTACCATCCGGAAACGCCCGCCGAGATCGCCGACTACAAGTCGCTGCTGGCCCAGCATCTGATCCGCCCGACAACGCTGGATCTCTATGTCATGGACGCAGACGGGTCGCATGTGCGCCGTTTGACGGACAACCGGAAGGAGAATATCGCCAGTTTTGCGCCAAGCTGGACGCCGGACGGCAAAGGCCTGGTCTTTGCCTCGAACCGTGCCGATCCCATGCGCCGCAAATTCGAGGTTTATAAAATGAGTCTGGACGGAAGCGGGCTGGAACAGATCACCTACGGCGGTCAGTTCGATGGCTTTCCGACTTTTAGTCCGGACGGCAGACAGTTTGTGTGGGCTTCGAACCGTAACGGCAAAGCGCCCCACGAAACCAATGTGTT
>JAYTGR010000010.1:0-2962 GCA_043733205.1 Chthonomonadaceae bacterium | reverse complement strand
ACGCGCTGCTCTGCCGTGTGGCCGGCTACTATCACGACATCGGCAAGATGAAAATGCCCGACTTTTTCGTAGAGAATCAGCGGCGGGGCGACAATGTGCATGGCCGGCTCAGCGCCTCGCTGTCCGCTCTGATCATCACGGCGCATGTGCGCGACGGAGTGCAGATGGCGAACGAACATCGTCTGCCCGTCGAGATTCGCGACATCGTCGAACAGCATCACGGCACCACGCTCATCAGCTATTTCTACCATCAGGCGCTGGCGGACTGTGGGGGAGAGACGCCGATCGGCCTGGAAGAGCGTTTCCGCTACCCCGGCCCGAAGCCGCAGACGCGCGAAGCCGCTGTGGTCATGATGGCGGACTCCGTGGAAGCGGCCACCCGCTGCCTGGAGAAGCCCAGCCGCGAACGCCTGGAGGCGGAGGTCGCACGGATCATTCAGGGCAAGATCGAGGACCATCAGCTGGACGAGTGCGCCCTGACCTTCCGCGATGTCAAAAGTATCAGCGATGCTTTTCTGCATGTTCTGGCTGCGATGATGCATGGGCGCATCGCCTATCCGGCTCTGACGCCGCAGAACGCCACCGGCAAACCTATGGAAGTGCGCCGGCCCGATCTGACCCCGCAGCCGCCTCTTATGACTCTGCCCTACAGGCCGGTCGCGATACAGCCGCTCGCAAGCGAACTGGCTCTGGCAGGCGGCGACAATGGGGGACAGGGCGGCGCGGAGCCGTCCGATGCGCCGCAGATCGCACCATGGAGCGCTGCCGCTGTCGGCCTGCCTTACGAAGAGATGCCGACCGAGGAGAGTGACACGATCCTGCCCGATAGGAGCCTGGATCGATCCCTGGCGGAACCGGAGACTGTGTATGGCCGTCCTGCTGCAGAACGACACCCCGCGCCGAATGCCGACAGCCAGTCTGCGGAAAGCAGCTCAGCGCCTGCTGCGGGAAGAAGGCCCGGCCCGCGCCGAGGTAAGCGTCCTGCTGACCGATGATGCGACCGTACACGAGATGAACCGCGCTTATCGGGGCTACGATCGCCCGACCGACGTGCTGTCGTTCGCACTGCAGGAGCAGATACCGGACGCGCCGCCAATGCCCGCACTGCCTGGTCAGCCCGTCCTGCTCGGTGATGTCATCATCTCCATCGATACGGCGGAGCGGCAGGCAAACGCTCTGGGGATCACCCTGGAGAGCGAATTGGCGCTCCTGACCGTGCATGGAATTCTGCATCTGCTCGGTTACGAAGACGAGACAGAGGCTGGCGCGGCCCGGATGCGGGTCCGCGAACAGGCCGTGCTGGGCGCAAGCCTCCAGCCCGTGCAGTACGACAAACCGTAGACCGCCGAAAGGAGTCTCTTTGCGCCCGCCTTCTCTCAAAAAAAGAAATCCGTTTTCCGGTTTCCGCTATGCGCAGGAAGGCGTCCTGCATGTCTTTCGCACGCAGCCGCACATGCGCTACCATTTCTATATTCTGGTGGCGGTGCTGCTGTCGGGACTGCTGCTCAACCTGGACAATACGGATATGCTTGCTCTGGTCTTCGCGATCACACTGGTGATCGTCGCGGAGATGTTCAACACGGCGATCGAGCATGTGGTCGATATGGTGACGGAGACCTACAATCCCGTCGCGAAGCTGGCCAAAGATGTCGCGGCAGGCGCGGTGCTGCTCGCGGCCATGAACGCGGTCATCGCGGGAGTGCTCATCTTCTTCAGTAAGAACAAACTGCTGAAGATCCAGCAGGCCATGCAGAACGAGCTGCCGCCGGAAGGCCTGCGGGTCGTATTCGTCGGTATCGTGCTGCTGGCGCTGGTGGTCGTTATTTCGAAGCTGCTCAGCGATACGGGGTCGCCCTGGCACGGCGGCATCATCAGCGGTCACAGCGCCATCGGTTTTCTGCTGGCGATGGTGATCTGTTTTACGGCAAACAACACCATGGTTGCGTGTCTCGCGATCCTGCTGGCGATTCTCGTCGCGCAGAGTCGGGTCGAGGCGGGCGTCCACTCCCTGCAGGAAGTCGTGCTGGGAGCGGTTCTCGCCATTCTATTGACTTCGCTGGTGTACTGGGTCATGCCGTGGATACGCGGTCATCTGGCCAAGCCCCCGCCTCCGAAGCCGCATGCCGCCCGGTCGGTTCCTGTCCGTCCGGTGGCGCAAAGCGACCCGTGGCGCATCGAGGGAGTTTTATTGATTGGACACTCACGAACGTAGTTTCGATCCAGCGCAGTTTGGCTGGGAAATGGGGCTGGTTCTCGCGCTCATCTGCGTCAACGCCTTTCTGTCCCTGGCCGAATATGCCCTGATCACGGTGCGCAAGACCCGTATTCGCCAGCTGGTGGAAGAGGGCAACCGGGCGGCTATTCTCGTCGAAAGGCTGCTCAGGCAGCCGACCCATATGCAGTCCACGATTCAGACCGGACTGACGCTGGTTTCAACGCTGGCCGCCATCGTGGCCGCCGTCAGTGCGATTGCCCCGCTCGCGCGCTGGATCGGGCAGCACAGCGCCGGCGTGATTGCCGCCAATGCGAGTCTGCTGGCTCTCCTTTTGGTCGCCCTGCCCGTCACGATCGTCTCTCTGGTGATCGGCGAGATCGCCCCGAAAAGCCTGGCTCTGCGCCATTCGGAACGACTGGCCCTTATCGCAGTCTATCCGATCTATGGCCTGAAGTATCTCCTTTCGCCTCTGGTGGTGCTGCTGACCTTCCTCTCCAACATCCTGGTGCGCCCGTTCGGCGGCACGGCCAGCTTCATCATCCCGGCTGTCAACGAAGAGGAGCTGAAGATGCTGGTCGAGGCCAGCGAGGAGAAAGGGTTTCTGGAAGCGGAAGAGACGGAGATGATCCACTCCATTCTCGACTTCGGCGACATCGTCGTGCGCAAAGTGATGACTCCGCGTATCGACATGACGGCGCTGGATGTCTCGGCTCCGCTCCCCGAACTGCTCCGTACCATCACCGAGTC
>JAYTGR010000009.1:0-19892 GCA_043733205.1 Chthonomonadaceae bacterium | reverse complement strand
ATCGCTCTTCGACACATGCCGTCAGTGCTGTCAAAAACGCGGAGCCGTCCCATTGGGAAAGGTCGGAAGCGTCGAGAGGCAGCAAGACCGCAATCGCTTCCGACATGGCAAATGCTGCCGCCTGCGCATCCGGATGCTCATGGGTCACCTGCGCCTGCGTAACGGCAGCACGTCCACGCTGTTCTGTGTTCTCCGAAAAGAGGAGGGCAACAGGGGCGACTCGCGCGGCCGCTCCGCAGCCTGCGCCTTCCGGGTCACCGGCTTCGTCCCACATCACGCCGCCTGTGCGCAGCTGGATGGCGGTCTGAAGCGTCGAGATGCCGGGCGAGCGCGGTTCCCCATTGATCCAGCGGACCAGACTGTGCGCCCAGGCCTCGGGAATGAACGTACCGTTCTCCGCGATCAGCGCGTCTGCCAGTGCCAGCATCAGCTGGACATCTTCGGTCCATTGTCCGGCCTGCAGCCTGTCTCCGATCTCCGCCTCTCCAAGCTCACCGATTGGAATAAGGTACGATCGGGCTTCACGCGCCGGATGGAACTCTCCGGCCCGCCCTGTCGCCAGGATCTCTTCGACAGTCAGGCCAGTAAAGGGGGTCGCGAGCGCATCACCGATAGCCGCTCCGAGCAGGCATCCGGTATATTTGGCTATGGGAAGAGGCAATTGCATGCAGTTTTCCTTGTTTTCTAAGCAGGCTGGGCGCACACTGGGAACAACCGGGCAGACTTCCGCGTCAGGTGTCTGTTTATGGTATTACACCACTATTCAATGTTTACAAAGGCTTGCCATGTGAGCCGTTGTCCTGTCAATTCCGTCTGGGAGAATGAGGATGCCTGAAGAGAAGAGCCCGGTCGATGAGTGCAAAGAGATGACGCCGGACAATGCCGCCAACGACTTTCCCGACGAATCTCCTGCAGAGCAGTCTCTGGATGAAGCAGACCTGATCGAGGCGCGCTGCGAAGCGGTCGAGGACAAAGAGAAGAATTTTATGCAGCGGCTTGGCCCTGGATTGATCACTGGTGTTGCCGACGACGATCCGTCCGGCATCGGCACCTACTCAGTCGCGGGTGCCCAGTTCGGCTATGGGCTTTTATGGCTCGTACCGGTCTGTATTCCGCTGATGATCGCGGTCCAGGAGATGTGCGGGCGCATCGGCGCAGTCACCGGCAAGGGCCTTGCGGGTGTTCTCAAGGAGCACTATCCGAAATGGATGATGTTTGGAGCGGTGTTCCTGCTGATCGGGGCCAATGTGGCAAACGTCTACGCTGACCTGAACGTCATGGCAGCCTCTGCCAAAATGCTGTTTAGGCTGCCGTTCCACTTCTGGCTCGCTGCCATCACACTGACGATCGTCCTGCTGCAGGTGTTCGTTCCCTATCGCACGTACGTAAAGATTCTGAAGTGGCTCTGCCTGGCGCTGCTGTCGTATGTGGTAACAGCTTTCTGGCCCACGGTTCATCACGACTGGGGTGCCATGGCGCGAGGCTTCCTGCCGCGCTGGCAGCATAGTCCGGACTTTATCCTGACAGTCGTCGGTTTCCTGGGCACCACGATATCGCCTTATCTGTTCTTCTGGCAGGCTGGCGAGACGGTGGAAGATGAGATCGCTGGAGGCCTTGCCGTCGAACCGGGGCGGCGTACGCACCGCGTAACGAAGTCCGAGATCCAAGCCATTCGTACAGATACCATCGTCGGCATGGTAGCGTCCCAGATGGCGACGTTATTCATCATGGTCTGTACGGCCGCCACGCTCCATGCCACGGGAAAGACCGATATCAATACGGCCCAGGATGCAGCGCTGGCTCTGAAACCACTGGGCAGCGCCGCTTACGTGCTGTTCACCGTCGGTATTCTCGGCACGGGACTGCTTGCCATTCCTACACTGACGGGATCGGTGGCTTATGCCGTCTCCGAGACGATGGGCTGGCGATACGGCCTCTATCGTCGGTTTCATCGTGCGGACAGGTTCTACTGGACCATCATTGTGGTGACCGTCGCCGGCTACCTGCTCAATTTTTACCAGCGGTTCAGTCCGATCAAGGCGCTGCTCTACTCTGCCGTACTGAACGCGATTGTCGCCCCGCCTCTCATCATTCTGCTGTTGTTGATCTGCAATAATCGCAAAGTGATGGGCGGGCAGGCCAACCGTTTGTGGTCCAACGTGCTCGGCTGGCTTGCGGTCGCGCTGATGGGTGCGGCTGCCGTATTTATGTTCTATGCCCTTGCCACCGGCAAAGCGCACTGATGCCCGTATCTTACAAAGAATTCCCCTCCTGTTCATTCCGATCCTGTCTAAAAAAGAGGCCTTCAGACAGGATCGGAATGAACAGGATGAAATCATGGCCCGAAACTTACCATTCGGTCGGGGTTTCCAGGATGTCGGTATCGCCTTCGCTTTCGAGCAGGCGTTCGGCCTGGATCGCCGCCATGCAGCCCGAGCCTGCCGCTGTGATCGCCTGTCGGTACTCATGGTCCTGGACATCGCCACAGGCGAAGACGCCGTAGCGATTGGTGCGCACATTGTGCTGTGTGCGCAGATAGCCGTTCTCATCGCACTCCAGCTGGTCCTTGAACAGATCGGTATTCGGCTTGTGGCCGATCGCAACGAAGAGCCCTTGCAACGGCAGTTCGCGGGTCGCGAAGGTGACGGTGTCGCGCAGGGTGACTCCGGTGACGCGCTTGGATTCCGGATCGTGGACCCGCTCGACGGCGGCGTTCCAGATGAACTCGATCTTAGGATTTTTGAAGGCCCGCTCCTGCATGATCTTGGAAGCGCGCAGCGTGTCGCGGCGATGGATCAGATAGACCTTGCTGGCATGGTTCGTCAGATAGATCGCCTCTTCCATGGCGGTATCGCCTCCGCCCACGACACCGATCTCCTTGCCTTTGAAGAAGAAACCGTCGCAGGTTGCGCATGCCGAAATCCCGGCACCGCCGAGACCGCCTTCCCAGACCGGCCTCTCCTCCGGGATACCGATCCATTTGGCGGACGCTCCAGTCGCAATAATCAGCGTGCGCGCCTGATAGAGGTCATCCTCGACCCAGACTTTGAACGGACGCTCGCTCATATCGATTTTCGTGACGATGTCTTCGACGATCTCCGTCCCGAACCGCAGTGCCTGCTTCCGCATGACATGCATCAGTTCCGGTCCTTCGATGCCGTGTTCAAATCCGGGGTAGTTCTCCACCTCGGTCGTAATCATCAGCTGTCCACCTGCGCCCAGCATCTCCTGGCCCTTGCCGACACCGCCGTCGATCATCAGGGGTTTCAGATTGGCCCGCGCCGCATAGAGCGCTGCCGTATACCCCGCTGGCCCGGAACCTATAATTATCAGTTTATGGATCATAATCGAAAAAGCTCGCTCCTCCCTCGGGCATCACATCGCTGACTCAAAATAATGGATTGCCTCTCCTATTACGCTTCACAGGGAAGCAGAGTGCCGATACAAACAGACTGGTGTATGCTCCTGATTATAACCGTCCGAGGGTCTGGAGTCAATGCTCTTATATATTCATCCTTTTCGCGCAAATCTGCAGCATGGCTTTAGAGAGAATAAACTCCTGCAGCAGGATATCCTGCTGCAGTATTCACATAAGGCTTTCATTCGATGCCTTGACACCTGTCCTACTGTGTGGGATAATTTTACTGGAGGAGCCAATGAAACTTTCGTTTGTAGAGGCACTCGACTTCACAAATGTTGGATGTGTATGACAAAGACGAGTCCAACGACCTTTCGCCTCGTGAAAAGCGTTTGCTGGCATCTCTGGCACAAGCCTATCGTGAAGAAGTGTATCGCAGTCGAAAGCAGAAGTGAAACCCGCAGGCGTCTGCCTGCGACAGAAAGGACCGTAATGATGGCAGCCGAACGCTCACGTCTGTTCGACAGACTAAAAAAGGGATTGGAAGAGGGGATCGCTCATGAACGTGGGGAGCGTATCTTGCGTGTGACCGAAGTGGTCGTACCCGACCCTCCTCAATCTTACGGCGCTGAAGATGTGCGGAGAATTCGCACACGCATGAGGATGAGTCAGGCCGGGTTTGCTCTTCTCTTGCAGGTGTCTAACAAAACGGTACAAAGCTGGGAGCAGGGAACCCGCCGACCACAGCAATCCTCCGCACGTTTGCTTCAATTCATCGAACATCCCGATCTGCTTATATCGATAGCGGCCAACGAATAGGTAAGCAGAAAGTGATTGGAGTACCCTTCGTTTTTTGTTTCAACGCAAACGAGGCTATAAATCTATCATTGGAGCGCAGGAGGCAAAGGCGTAACTTCGCGGCTGCGACAGCGACAAAACAATAAAACGCGTCCTTCTTTCGCCTGTATATAGTTTTTGGCACAACGCGATATTATAGGTTCGCAGCGTTCCACGCTATGGCATATCCTGGGCGAACGCAGTAACCTTGAGAACAGGATATTTTCCGAAAAATGTAGTAGAATAGGGTAGATTCGGACACATCCAGTCGCGGTACGATAGCCGATAATCTGGACAGACCGTATTTCGACGGTGAGGGGTTTTTTTACTTATGACAGGTTTCTCTACGCTGCAGGGTAAAGGGCTGATGCTCGCGGGCACGACGACGGGCCTGCTGATGCTGACGGCTTTCAATACATGGGCCGGGCCGCCCCCGCCGAAACCGAAGGCGAAAGCTCCGGCGGCGCTCATCGCAGGCTCGCTTCGGTACAATCGGGATGTGCGGCCTATTCTGGCGGAGAACTGCTTTGCGTGTCATGGGCCGGACTCGGCTTCACGGAAAGCCGGACTGCGCCTCGACAAGTTCGCGGAAGCGACGGCTGTCAAGGACGGCATGGCGGCGATTGTGCCGGGGAAGGCGGATGCCAGCGAAGTCGTGAAACGGATCACCGGCAAAGGCCCGATGATGCCGCCTCCCGCCGGGCATAAGAGCCTGACGGCTGCGCAGATCGCGGTGCTGAAACGCTGGATCGCGGACGGAGCCGTCTATGAGCAGCACTGGGCCTACATCGCGCCGACACGCTCCCCGCTGCCTGCGGTCAAAGATACTGCGTGGGTGCGCAATCCGATCGACCGCTTTATTCTCGCGAAACTGGAGCAGTCGGGGCTCAAGCCTGCCCCGGAAGCAGATCGACGCACACTGGCCCGCCGCCTCAGCCTCGATCTCACCGGTCTGCCTCCGGACACCGCTGATGTCGAGCAGTTCGTCACCGATAAAACGCCCCGGGCTTATGAGAATCTGGTGGACAAGTTCCTCGCTATGCCGCAGTGGGGAGAGCATCGCGCCAAATACTGGCTGGATGCCGCCCGCTATGCCGACACGAATGGCATCCACATCGACAACTATCGCGAGATTTGGGCCTATCGCGACTGGGTGATCCGTGCATTCAACAAGAACATGCCGTTTGATCAGTTCACGATCGAGCAGATCGCCGGAGACCTGCTGCCCAGCCCGACGCTCGATCAGCGCATCGCGACCGGGTTCAACCGCTGCAATATCACGACCAACGAAGGCGGCGCGATTACCGAAGAGTACACAGTGCTCTATGCCCGCGACCGCACCGAGACTACCTCGGCAGTCTTCCTGGGTTCTACGCTCAACTGCACCGTCTGCCACGACCACAAGTTCGATCCTTTCACGCAGAAAGACTTCTACTCCATGTCTGCGCTGTTCAACAACACGACGCAGCCGATCATGGACGGTAATATCTCCAATACGCCGCCTGTCATACTGGTGCCACGAGAGGAGGACCGCGCCCGGTTCGACGCCATTACTACGGAACTGGCGACGGCGCAGAAGAACGCTCAGGTGCGCAGGACGGCGGCACGACCCGATTTCGAGGCATGGCTGAGCAAGGCCGATGCGCAGACCTTTGCCGCCGATGTCCCGACAGACGGACTGCGGTTCCAGGCGCTGCTTTCGGAAGGGCAGGGACGTAGTGTCCTGGCGCACCTGGACGGCAAAGACCTGCACCTGACCGCTGCCGCCGACCCGAAATGGGACACCGGCAGGGTGGCTGTGAATGCGTTTCAGCGTCAGCCCGGCAGTGCGCTGGAGGTTCCCGGCGCAGGCGATTTCGAGAAGAATCAGCCCTTCACTTACGCCGCCTGGGTCAAAGTGCCGAACGGCAATGCGAGCGGTGCGATCATGGCGCGCATGGATGATATGCACGACTTTCGCGGCTGGGATATGTGGCTGCAGAACGCCCGCGTCGGCACCCACATCATCTCCAAGTGGCCGGCCGACGCCCTGAAAGTCGTCGCGCGCAGTCCGCTGTCGCCGAACGTCTGGCATCACGTCTGCATCACCTACTCGGGTGGGGCGAAACCTGATGCGGTCCATATCTATATCGATGGCATGGATCAGGACAAGGACATCGAGGCCAGTGCGCTCCAGGGCAGTATCCGCACCGACGTGCCTTTCAAAATCGGGCAGCGCCACAGCACTTCCGGCGTGGACGGCGTCTCCCTCCAGGACGTTCGCCTCTATGGGCGGATACTGGCAGTGGACGAAGTGGTGCGCCTTGGGCGGGCAAGCCGGGCGGCCTATCTGGTCTCTCACAGTGCCGCGCCCCTGACCGCGCCCGACAAAGACGAACTGTTCGTGGGCTGGCTGACCTCGAAGGACGATGCCTATCGCACTCTATCGGCCAAGGCCGCGTCTCTCGACTCCGAGCAGAAAGCCATCAAGGCACGGGGCACCGAAGCGCACGTCATGCAGGAGCGCACGGAAGAGGCCCAGGCCTATATCCTCGCTCGCGGCGACTACGACAAACGGAAAGAGAAGGTCACGCCCAACACGCCGGCGGTCTTCCCGCCGCTGCCTGCCGACTATCCGCGCAACCGCCTCGGATTTGCCAAATGGCTGGTGCGTCCGGAGCATCCGCTGACTGCACGGGTTACGGTCAACCGTTTCTGGCAGGAGGTGTTCGGCACCGGGCTGGTCCAGACCGCCGCCGACTTCGGCGTAAATGGCGAGATCCCCACACATCCCGAACTGCTGGACTGGATGGCAGTCGAGTTCCGGGAGAGCGGCTGGGACATCAAGAAGTTCTACAAACTGATGGTCATGTCTGCGGCCTACCGGCAGGCAGGCACTGTGGCCCCAGAAAAGATGCTGCGCGATCCCAAAAACCGGCTGATGTCACGCGGTCCGCGCTTCCGTATGGATGCGGAGATGGTGCGCGATTACGCGCTCGCCTCCAGTGGCCTCCTGGTGCGTAAGATCGGCGGCCCGAGCGTCAAGCCCTATCAGCCCGACGGCGTCTGGGAAGCGGTCGCGATGAACGAGAGCAACACCCATTTCTACAAGCGCGATATGGGCGACAATCTCTACCGCCGCAGCCTCTACACCTTCTGGAAGCGCAGCGCGCCTCCGGCCTCGCTCGACATCTTCAATGCGCCGTCACGCGAGTCCTGTACGGTGCGGCGGGACCGGACCGACACCCCGCTGCAGGCGCTGGTCACCCTGAACGATGTGCAGTATGTGGAAGCGGCGCGTGTGCTGGCGCAGAAGGCCCTGAAAGAGGGCGGCGCGACCCCGAGAGCGCAGTTCGACTTCCTGGCGAAGCGGCTGCTGGCGCGGCCGTTCCGCGCCGAAGAGCTGTCGGTCGTGCAGAAGTCGCTGGCCGAACTCCAGAGTTTCTACGACGCGAACGCGAAAGAGGCGCAGCAGCTGATTCTAGTCGGCGACACCAAGGCCGACCCCACTCTGAAACCGGAACGGCTGGCCGCGTGGACCATGCTGGTCAACGAACTGATGAATCTGGACGAGGTGCTGAACAAATGAGCGATAAAGAGAATATCCATCCCATCGTCGAAGAGTGGGTCCGCGAGGAGACTCGCCGCCAGTTCCTCAGCCGGGGCATGAACGTCCTGGGAATGGCCGCGATGTCGGCCCTGGGCGGAGCGGCGTTCGCGGAAGGCGCGGCGAAACCGATCGTCAAAGGCGCTGCCGGTTCCGGCGCGGCCGCCTTTCATGGGGCGATGCTGCCGCAGTTCGCGCCCAAGGCGAAGCGGGTCATCTATCTGCACATGGTCGGCGGACCGCCGCAGATGGATCTCTACGACTACAAGCCGAAGATGCAGGAGTTCTACGACAAGGATCTGCCCGAATCCATCCGCAACGGTCAGCGCCTCACCACGATGACCTCTGGGCAGACGCGTTTTCCGATCGCGCCCTCGAAGTACAAATTTGCGCAGTACGGCAAGAGCGGCATGTGGGTCAGCGAACTGCTGCCCCACACGGCGAGCATGGTGGACGACATGTGCTTCATCCGCAGCATGAATACCGACGCCATCAACCACGAGCCCGCCATCACCTACATGCAGACGGGCAACCAGATCACCGGGCGGCCCTGTCTGGGCGCGTGGGTCTCCTACGGACTCGGCTCGATGAACAAGGATCTGCCGACCTTCGTCGTACTGGTCGCAAAACCCTCCAATATCGAACAGGTGCAGGCGATCTCCGCCAAGCTCTGGTCATCGGGCTATCTGCCCGGCGAACATGCGGGCGTCTCCTTCCGCTCCAGCGGCGATCCAATCCTCTACATCAACAATCCGCCTGGCGTGACATCGCAGGTGCGCCGTCAGACCCTGGACGGCCTGAAATCGCTCAACGAGATGAACTATCACCTTGTCGGGGACGATGAGACTCATACGCGCATCAGCCAGTACGAACTGGCGTTTCGGATGCAGTCCAGCGTGCCCGACCTGACGGACCTGAGCAAAGAGGGCGAATCCACGTACAAGCTGTATGGCGACGACGCGAAGAAGCCTGGCACCTTCGCCAACACGGCACTCATGGCGCGGCGGATGGTGGAGCGCGGGGTCCGCTTCGTGCAGATCTATCATAACAACTGGGACACGCACGGCAACGTCGCGGGCCGTCTGCCCAGCCAGTGCAAAGACGTCGATCAGGCCTGCTGGGGCCTTGTCCAGGATCTGAAACAGCGCGGTATGTACGACGACACGCTGATCATCTGGGGGGGAGAGTTCGGGCGCACGATCTACTCGCAGGGCGGACTTAGCCACGAAAACTATGGTCGCGACCACCATCCGCGCTGCTACACTATGTGGATGGCGGGCGGCGGCAGCAAACCCGGCACGGTCTATGGCGAAACGGACGACTTCTCTTATAACATCATCCGCGATCCTGTTCCTGTCCACGACTTCCATGCCACTGTCCTGCGCCTGCTCGGCTACGATCACGAGCGATTTTCCTACAAATACCAGGGCCTCGACCAGCGTCTCTCTGGCGTCGAACCTGCCAAAATCATCGCCGGCCTGATGGCCTAGAGTGACGGAATGAATTATCGGTGCGAAACTGCCCAGAGATGACTCAGTGGGCAGTTTCGCGCCGATAAGCATTTGAAGTCGGAGTTATTATGAAGCAGCGCGCGGCATCTTGTGTGACGGCAGCCTGGATTCTGGCGATACTGATTTCATGCTGTTTTCCACGAGCATCGGCACAAAACCGACAGGACAAACCGATGAGTGGGGCGGCAGAAACCAGGACCGTTGGGCCGGAGGCAGGGAGCAGAGACTATCCGTCTCCTCCTCTGCCTCCATCGTGGGTTTGGACCGGAAAGACCGGGACGGAAACGGTCCAGGGAACTGTCGGCTGTTTTCGAAAGCAGATAACTCTGAAAGCTGTCCCGCGTCAAGTCGCGGCCTGGGTCAGCGCGGACCGGCACTATCGGCTGTATATCAATGGGCGTCTGGTATCGCAGGGTCCGACCGATCCCGGCGAAGATTATCCTGGCGGCAAGAGCCGGGGCAACACCGGTCTTTACTACTGCGACTATCGTGACCTAACCCCTTATTTTCATGCAGGTGTGAATATCATTGCGGTCGAGGTGTTCGCCGCCCATCTGAGCAGCTGGTACGGCTCCAGCGGGCATCCCGGCCTGTTCTTTCAGGCCAAAATCACGCAGGCGGATCGTGCCATCACCCTGCTGCGAGCGGACGAAACCTGGCGGGCAATCGCTGGGAGCTATCTGGAGAACGGGCGGGACGGGGTGAGTTATATGCCGGCACAGGAGCCTGCAGGCTGGCGGGGCGTTGGGTTCGAGGATGCCCTGTGGCCAGTTTGTGTGCCGTCAGGCGACTACTGGCCGAACCTGCAGACAAGTCAGATCCCACCTATGCGAGAGACGGTCTATCCGCTTGCGCATGTGGTGCGCGTCAGTCCTGGTGTCGAGGCGCCCACTCCTCCGTTTCAAAAGGGACACTCCGTTACACTGAAGGCGGATGGCTCTCTGGCGCTGCAGTACGACCGGGTGCTGAGCGCCTACGTGCGGCTTAAGATCAAAGGAGGTGCGGGGGCGACGCTTCATATCGCACTGAACGAAACGAACGCGCCGGGGGGGCATCGAGCCGCCACCATGCACCTTACCAGCGGCGAACAGGTTTTTGAAACGCCTTTCTACAGCAGTTTCACGGTCATCAACCTGACCGCCTCGCAGGTCACGCAGCCGATCGAAATCCAGGACGTCACGGCCTTGTTCGTCTCCTATCCGGTGACCGACAAAGGCGCGTTCTCGTGCAGCGACATCCATCTGGACCGCCTTTGGGAAGCGTCCCGCTGGGCCACGCAGCTCTGCATGCAGGACCACTACCTCGACTCGCCCGACCATCAGGAGCCGATCTGCGATCCGGGCGACTATATGATCGAGGCGCTGCTGAACGCTTACGCCTTTGCAGAGCCCGCTCTGACCCGGCAGGAACTGCGCAAGTTCGGTGTCATGCTCGCCAACAACCACTACATAAACTTCCACACCAGTTACTCTCTGCTGTGGCTGCAGATGCTCCTGGACTACTACGATAACACGGGAGACGCCGGTCTGGTGCGGGAACTGTCGCCGCAGGTGTTCGGCCTGCTCGACCGGTTTGCGGCCTGGCGCGGCAAAAACGGCCTGATCTCGGAAGCTCCCGACTATATGTTCATGGACTGGGTAGATATCGCCGGAATCGGCTGCCATCATCCTCCGGCGGTAATAGGCCAGGGCTATCTGACCGCCTTCTACTACCGCGCACTGGAGGATGCGAGCCGTGTGGCAGAACTCGCTGGGGACAAGGGGCGGGCCGCCGGATTTCAGCTGCTCCGCCCCCAGATCGCCGCCGCATTCCAGCGTGAACTCTGGAGCCCGGACAAGGGCCTCTACCGGGATGGCAGGCCGTTCCAGACCTCGGTCAAGCCAGGCCCCTGGCTGCCCGCCGACACCGACATCGAAACGTTCAGCCCTCATGTCAATGTGCTGGCAGTGCTCTACGATCTTGCACCCAAAGCGCAGCAGGAAGCCATTCTCAGCAAGGCGATGGCGCAGGGTCCTCTGAACTGCCAGCCCTACTTTTACCACTTCGTTTTCAACGCGCTGGATCGGTGCGGGCTGTTCGAAACCTGCGCGACCGCCGAGATGAAACGCTGGGAGATCAACCCTGAGACCCAGTCTTTCCGGGAGATGTGGACGATTGGGGACTGGAGCCACGCCTGGGGTGGTACGCCGCTCTATCAGCTGTCATCGAAGGTGCTGGGAGTAACGCCGGAGACGCCGGGTTTCGACCGCATCACGATCCGTCCGACCCTCTGCGACCTCTGGTGGGCGAAAGGCCGTGTGCCCACTCCCCACGGCACTGTGGAAGTCTCCTGGCAGCGCACGGAGAATGGACTGCAGCTGGATGTGACCGTGCCGGCAGGGGCCGAGGCGAACGTAATCTTTCCTATGCACCGCTTCCACAATGCGACTGTCACGATGCAAAAAGCGGGCAGGGCGCATGCCCTGCCCGCTGGTACCGACTCTCTGCGCGTTCAGAGCGGCCGATATCGCTTCGTCCTGGAGTAGTTATTTCTGTACAGTCCGTATTACTTTGCCAACTCCTGAGTGGTCTTGTCGAAGAAGGCGACGCACTGGGGCAGATTGGATTCGAGTTCTGAAACGCTGCCGGACTCGTATTCAATGGACATATAGCCCTTGTATCCCTGGCGTTTCAGCTCAGCCAGCATCCCTTTTGCATCGCTGACCCCTGTGCCCCACGGCACATCGTGGGCATCTCCACCGAACTTATTGAGGTCCTTGAAGTGCAGATGCTCGATCCGGCCTTCGAGTTTCACCATCTGCTCGACGGGTACGAGCCCACGGCGCACCCAGTGACCGGTATCGGAACAGGAGCCGATCCGTTTTACGCGGTCTTTGGTGGCAGCCAGCACCTGTTCGGGCGGCCAGCTCTGCGGATGGTTGTGCAGGGCCATGCGGATCTTGAACTCGGTACAGAGTTTATCGTCCATCTCGGTCGGTGTCGTCTCGGTGACAAGCACCTTGATACCCATGATTTTCGCCCACTCGAACTCTTTGCGTGCGCTGGGCTCATCGGTCGGGACGCCGTCTACGCCGTATGCGATCAGTTTCAGCCCGCCTGCCTCGGTCAGCTTCTGCTTGATCTCGGTGATGGTTTCCGGACTCATGTCTTTGTTGACGCTCACATCGGAGCCCGGCTTGAGTTTCTGACCAGGATAGATCTCCAGATAGCGGATCCCCATCTTCTTGGCTTCGTCTACGGTTTCGAAGAAAGTCAGGGCGCGAAACGTGTAGCACTGGAGCGAGAGGCGGATTCCGAGTTTCTCGGAAGCCTTGTCGTCGCGTTTGCCCTCGATACCGTCTGCAGCGGTGCAGGGCAGTCCCAGCGCGATCAGGGCGGCGGCGCCAAGCGCCAGGGAATGAAGTCTCATAAAGGTTCCTCTCTGAATACGGTCACTCGTATTGGAACGGTCGCCAAAAATAGACACGGATCGACGGCGACATTCTGTACTCAGTCGTTTAGGCATGCGGGGCGCTTTCTCCTGCCTGCATATCGGCGGGAACTAAGTGCCTGTTGCGGGTGTTTCCGCTATAACACCGTGCAGAGAGAAGGGTTTTCGACGCGGAATCACGAATATCTCTGGTGTCTCTCATTCTTTGCAGGTGATTTCACACCGACATGCATGCGGCTGCAGCCCTGTCCTTTCGCCCAAAGAGGGGCGAGATACGGCAAAGTCGCCTCACACCGAAAAGGACATTCTCCCATGAAACGCAATCTGATCGCTCTGTTCGCCGTGGCAGCTCTCGGAATCACCACGTTTGCCATCAGCCCCGCCTCCGCTCAGGACAAGATGGGCGGCAAAATGGCCGGTGGTAAAATGGCTGCCGGCAAAATGGACATGAAGTCCGTTTACGTCTGCAAAGCTTGCAAAGTCTACTACTCTTCCTCCATGGCCAAAAAAATGGCTTATAAGGATCCGATGGGCCACAAACTCGTCAAAATGTCCAAATCGCCTGCCGGTTTCAAGGACGGCAGCAAGATGGGTATGGAGAAGGGCGGTAAAATGGGTGGTAAAATGGGTGGTAAAATGGATGGCGGCAAGATGTAGCTGCCTCCAGAGGTGTCGGCCCAGAGCCGCGAGAACCTATCAGGCCTCTCGTGCTGTTTCGGATACACCTGTGTGCAACATCGTTGGCGCTCGACTGTCTGACCTTTACGGGTGAACGACTGTCGGGCGCCCATTCCTGCGTCTGCCTGGACGCAACTGGAATTCTTCTTCCTGACGAACTAAGTGGGAACTCCGTTCTCCTCCAAATCGTCCCTATGAGAGATCTATCGAAAAGGAGTCTTGCAATGTCATTGGCTCGAATGATGCGGCCTATCGTTACGGCGACCGCTGCGTTCGCACTCTTCGCGCTGGCCGGTTCGGCCGCGCATGCGTTTCCGAGGTTCGCTAAGAAAGAGGGCGTCGCCTGCGGCTACTGCCACACGGCCGATGGCGGCGGCGGCGCGCGTAACTTCCGGGGCGTCTACTACAAGGCTCACAAAAACTCGTTTGCCGACTTCGATGAGACGTTCGAATCGAAAGCGGCCGGAGTCGATGCGAACAGCAAAGGCGATGCTTCCGTGGTGAAGAACCCCGACTATCCCAACGTCAAAGTGCCTGCCGTGCTGAACTTTATCGTGAAGGACATCGACGGCAAGCCGGTCAACCTGGGCCGGTATGCGGGCAAAGTCGTTATGTTCGTCAATGTTGCCTCCAAATGCGGCAACACTCCTCAGTACAAACCGCTGGAAGCTCTCTACTCCAAATACAAGTCGAGGGGCCTGGTCATTCTGGGCTTCCCCGCCAACGATTTTGGGGCGCAGGAGCCGGGCACCGAAAAAGAGATCAAAGAGTTCTGCTCTTTGACCTACAAGGTCGACTTCCCGATGTTCTCCAAGGTAACCGTCAAGCCGGGCGAGATGCAGGCACCGGTCTACAAATTCCTGACCGAGAAAGAGACCGATCCGATGTTCGCCGCCCCGATCGAGTGGAACTTCGCCAAGTTCCTCGTCAATCGCAAAGGCGAGATCATCCAGCGCATTCCCGCAAGGACGTCACCGGATAAGCCTGAGATCGTCGAAATGATCGAGAAGGCGCTGGCCGAAGAGGCTCCGGGAAAAGTGACTCGCCGTTAAATTTCGGTTTCGCTTTTACACGACAGCAGACGGGCTGTGATGCAGATCACAGCCCGTCTGTGCGTTTTTTTGCTGTCTGAGTCCTCGAAATCGGTTTATAATAATAAATGGATGCAGAGCGGTTTTTACCAAAAAACGAGGGAACGCAAAATCTGCCGATCCGCAGATGTTCTTCCTGGTGCGATCCTATATACTAGGAATCTGGGAATAGAAAATAAAAAGGCCTGCCTGAAGGAGCCTGCCAGCCATGTCACAACAGATGCATGACCTGAAACCGCTGTTTTTATCCGCTGAGGAAGCCATGGGACTTCTCGATCTCTGTATTATGAGTCAGGCGGAATTCGATCGTGAAAAGTACGGCGTTCTCCTCAAACTGTCCGATCTGGTGCGTCAGCATCTTGCGGACGGGGTGGAAGAAGCTCGTGAGGGCGTTAAACCGAATGGGGAAGATTCGCAAACTGAGCCGAGTGGGTCTGCTCTGGACAGCGCGCGGTATGGCGGCAGCGGCCTCCTGCCGATGCCGGGAGCGGAGCCTGTCGCTGCCCACAATACTGCTGTACGCCGCTCAGCCTTGACGCCGCCCTGTCCCGCTGGCCGCTTCCGATCCTGGACCGCACCGCAGGGTGTGTAGCAGACCAATTTTGCGTCTGCCTTGACCTGCTCGCTCGGATTGGGATATAATGCAATCCAAATGTGTGCTCCCTGCCTGCTTTACTTTGGATCCGCATGTATTCCGGCTGCTTTTTTCTTTATGACTTCCGATGTAAGAGTGAGGAGTCTCTGTGTCACCCGATCTACAGTGTGCTCTCATAACTTTTCGACTGCGGCTCGCCATGCTGTTTCTGCTCGGCGGCAGCATGCTGGTGCCGTCCTCGGCGGTGAGGGCGGCCGATGCCATCGCCATTACGCCCAATCCCTGCGCCCCAGGACAGACCGTGACCTTGAAATGGTATTTCACCGGCACAAAGGTTCTAGTGGCTGGAGGCCGTTTCGGTAAGGGCGCCGAGGTGACAGGCCGTACGTCCCTGACCGACACTCCTCAGAAAACCACGCGCTACACGTTCGATGTCTGGTATCCCGACCCCAAAAGCGCCGCGTCCCCAAAGGCACAGATTCATGCCCAGTATACGGCGACAGCGGAGGTAGGCGAGATCGTCAAGGAACTGCCGGAGGAGCAGATCGGGCTGCAGGTGCTCGAACTTGTCAACAAAGAACGCGCGGCCAGCCAGCTGCCGCCGCTGCGTTTCCATCCGCAGCTGCAGACCGCGTCGCACTGGATGGCGCAGGATATGGCGGCCAACGACTATCTGGATCACACCGACCACGAGGGACGGGATCTGGATGGGCGGCTTGCCGCGTTCGAATACAAAGACTACCAGGCGGCCGGCGAAAATGTGGCGGCAGGGCAGACGACCGCCGCAGAAGTTATGATGGGCTGGATGCAGAGTCCCGGTCACCGGTCCAACATTCTCAGTCCCGACTTTTGTGAGATCGGTATCGGGCATGTGGTGAATCCCAACAGTAAGTACCGGCACTACTGGGTACAGGAGTTCGGCAGACTGCAGGACAGTTTCCCCGTCGTCATCAACAGCGGTGCCTGCCGCTGCGCGCGCGCCGAAGTGAAACTCTACCTCTACGGCGAAGGCACGATGAAACAGATGCGCCTGAGCAACGATGGCGTCGTATGGTCCGACTGGGAACCCTATCAGCCAAACCGTGACTGGACACTGTCGGCAGGCAGCGGCAAACATACCGTCTACGTCGAACTTAAAGATGGCAAGCATACTTATCGCGATACCGCGAATATCGACCTGCTCGCCGAAAAGACTTCGCACATTCCGTCTGCCACGCAGAAATAGTGCGATCGGGACTATTCAACGGCGGAACGGTCAGGGGACCGTTCCGCCGTCGTCTTTAAGGAACTGTATGGAATCCGTCGCTGTTTTTACACATAACGTCGTGCCGCTGTATGCCGAACCGAATGGCGCTGGCGAACAGGTCAGCCAGGGTCTTCTGGGAGACGAGGTTCAGGTATTGGAGCCGCGTGAAAACTTCGTGCATGTCCGTACCGCCGACGGCTATGCGGGCTGGGTACGTGGGATTCATCTGCGGACCTTTGCATCCCGAGACCCGCTCCTGAGTATGACAGCGCACTATCCGAATGCGCGGCCTGCAATCGTCGGGCAGGCGTTCGCGGATGTCTGGGAGGCATCGGATCGAAACCTGATGCGTACAAAGTTGGTGTGGGGTACGCGGGTGACTCTGCTGGATACCTTCCCGCAGCGCACCGGCAACTATTCCCTCGTGCTTCTCCCCGGCGGCGCCTATGGCGCCCCGTTCAGTTCCCCTTTTTTTCTTGGCACCGTGCTGTCAGCAGCGCTGGAACAGCCTGTCCAGGGTTCGGATTTCTACGGGGAAGCGGTGTGCGAGTTGGCGCACCGCTTCATCGGAACACCTTACCTGTGGGGTGGGGGGACGCCATTCGGTTTCGACTGCTCCGGCTTTGTGCAGCGTATCTACGCTGTCCTGGGCATCCTCTTACCGCGAGACGCCTATCTGCAGGCGCAGTCTCCTCGGGGTAAATTTCAAGAGTCTGGCAGACGACTGAGGGCGGGGGATCTGGTCTTCTTCGCCGGGCCGAGCGATCCGCGCCAGCGCGGCATTACCCATGTCGGGATAGCGCTGGACAGCCGGCATTTCATCCACGCCTGCGGCAGTACCGGCGTGACCCTCTCCGCCTTCGACGACCCCGCAGTCTGCGCTGCCTATACCTGCCGTGGTGCATGGCGGCTGACTTCGCCGCGCACAAAAACGACACAGAAAGTTTGACAGAAAGGGAGAGGCTCTGGTATCATAGCATGTTGTCTGTGCCGCAGGCATGGGCGTCCATCCTAACAATTCCGAGAATTCCTCTGAAGGAGTATCCGTTGCGTATTCGAGCGAAAGAGATTCGCCGCGCCCGCAAGCGCCGCGAAGAGCAGCTTCACTTAAAGATCAAGTCCTTGAGCGTTGCGAAGCCCCAGGCGCGTCCCTCGACCCGTCCCTCCGCGCGTCCCGCTGCCAAGCCCACGTCGTCTACGGCGGTCAAGCCCGCTGCGCCGCGCCCGCCGCGTCCAAAGCCGCCGACTCCCGCCGGAGAATAGCCGCTTTTTTCGACAGGATCGACAGGTTTGACAGGATTTGTACGCGGATAGAGTTGTCTTCCGCCCGATGGCCGTTCCTCTGCGTTCGCAGTATCGGAATGCGCTGTGATCGTGGCGTCTGAGCATCTTCTTTCGTGAGGACAGTCCTGTCAATCCTGTCATTTTGTTGTGTGGCTGTCACAGGTTTGAAGTATAATAGAGCATGACTGCGCAGGAAAGCCCCGAGGTCGTAAGTACGCCGATTATGAAACCTATCGCTGTCTACCATGAACATCCCGACTGGTTCCGTCCGCTGTTCGCGGAGCTGGAGCGCCGTGAGATCCCCTTCGTGCGCCTGGACGCTGCGCGCCACTTCTTCGATCCTGCAGAGCGGCACGACAGCGAGAACTACAGCCTCGTTTTTAACCGCATGAGCCCTTCCGCCTATCTGCGCGGAGGCGGTAACAGTACCTTCTATACCCTGGACCTGCTGGACTATTGGGAGCGGCAGGGGCTGCGCGTGGTCAACGGCAATCGCGCCTTTACCGTGGAGACGAGCAAAGCGCTGCAGCTGAACTTGTTCGAGGCGCTGGGACTCGACTATCCGAAGGCGCGTGTCATCAATCATCCCGATCTGGCGCCAGCCGCGGCAGAAGGACTGCGGTTTCCCGTGGTCGTAAAGGCGAACATCGGCGGCAGCGGCGCGGGCATCGTGCGCTACGATACGCCCGAGGAGCTGCGCGCTGCTGTGGAGGCCAAAACGATCGATCTCGGCCTCGACAGCACGGCTCTGGTGCAGGAGTTTACCCCGGCGCGCGATGGGCATATCACCCGTGTCGAGACGCTCGGCGGCAGTTACCTCTATGCGATCGATGTGTACACGAATGGCGACAGTTTCAATCTCTGCCCGGCCGATGTCTGCCAGACGCGGGGTGGGGTAGAACTGGCACGTTCGGCCTGCGCGGTCGATGCACCCAAGACCGGTATCAGTGTCGAAGCGACGATGCCTCCGCGCGAAGTGATCGAAGCAGTCGAGCGAATTGTGCAGGCAGCGCAGATCGATGTGGGCGGGATCGAGTTTATGATCGACGACCGCGATGGTCGGCTGGTCTACTATGATGTGAATGCACTCTCGAATTTTGTGGCGGACGCGCGTAATGTGATCGGCTTCGATCCGCATGAGCGGCTGGTGGATTTTCTGGCTGCGGAGGCAAAAGAATAACCATGCGATACGGCTACTGGCTTCCTATCTTCGGCGGATGGCTGCGCAATGTCGAGGACGAAAAGATGGAGGCGACCTGGGACTACGTCTCCACACTGGCGCAGCGCGCGGAACAGATCGGCTTCGACCTGACCCTGGTTGCGGAACTGAACCTGAACGACATCAAAGGCGTGGAAGCGCCCTCGCTCGATGCCTGGTCGACGGCAGCGGCGCTCGCCGCTGTGACACACAAACAGGAGATCATGGTCGCGGTTCGACCGACCTTCCACAACCCCGCACTGCTGGCGAAACAAGCCGCCAACATCGATCGGATCAGTCAGGGACGGCTCTCGCTTAACGTCGTCTCTTCCTGGTGGAAAGACGAGGCGCTGAAGTACGGCGTCTCTTTCGAGCAGCACGAAGACCGCTACGCCCGCACCAACGAGTGGCTCACCGTACTGGATGGCGTCTGGGCCAACAACCACTTTTCGCATACCGGCCACTACTACCACGTCGAGGACAATGTGCTGCAGCCCAAGCCGGTTCCATCCCGTCCCCGTCCCTTGCTCTATGCCGGAGGCGAGTCGGATGCGGCGAAGGAGCTTATCGCCCGAACCTGTGACGGGTATGTGATGCACGGGGATCCGCCTGAGAAGATTGGGGAGAGGATCGACGACATGCGGGCGCGCCGCGAGCGGTACGGCCTGCCGCCATTGCTGTTCGGAGTCGCTGCCTACAGCATTGTGCGCGATACGGCGGAAGAGGCGGAAGCGGAGAAGGCGCGCATCACCGATGTCAAAAGCTCCTCGGCGGGCTATGACAACTACCAGCAGTGGCTCTCCGGCACCCAACTGGAGCAGCGGGTGTCGCTGGAAGACTACTCGGTTTCCAACCGGGGACTGCGCTCCGGTCTGGTAGGCGACCCAGCCCAGGTGAAGGCGCGCATCGCAGAGTTCGAGGCCGTCGGGGTCGATTTTCTGCTGCTGCAGTGCAGTCCGCAGAAGGAAGAGATGGAGCGGTTCGCCGCGCAGATCATCCAGTAAGCCGCCAGAAAGGAACCGTGCTTCCTTTAGCAATTCGATTGATGAAGAGCCATAGCCTGTACGAACTGGGTGGA
>JAYTGR010000008.1:0-8187 GCA_043733205.1 Chthonomonadaceae bacterium | reverse complement strand
TTTCAGCAGATTGGCAAAGGCATGAGGCGGTTGGGGCCAGGGCGAAGAGTCGGAGGCGATGGGCCGCGGACTGGCGCTCAAAGACAAGCCCAGTGTGGCGGACACCTGTATGTCGGCGATGGCGCTGCTGCGTTCGGGCAGCACACCGTCTAAAGGCGAGTATGCGAACAGCATCTGTCACGGCATCGAATTCGTCTGCGCGGAAGTCGAAGAGTCGGATCAGAACTCGCTCTACATCACCAACAACCGCTTGACACGGATACAGGTCAATCTTGGCCCCTACATCGACACGTTTATGGCCTCGATGGTCCTCGCCGAAGTGAGCGGGGAGATGCCGGACAAAAAGAGCGAGGCGCGGGTGGCGCGCGCCTATCATAAAGTGATGGACAAGATCGACAGGAACCAGAAATCGGACGACACCTGGGACAGCAAGGGCTGGACACCGGCCCCGACTGCTGGAATCGTCGTTTGCCTCTCGACTATTCGGTGGCTTCTTCGTCCTCGTCTTCGAGTTCGTAGAGAGCGTCGATCAGCTGTTCGTTAAGCTGTTCGGCCTCTTCGTCACGGCCTTCGCGTCGGGCCGCTTCCAGCGACGCGACGATCCCTGCCAGGTCGGCGCTGTCGTGCCGCCGATGTTCGAGGAGTCTGCGGGCGCGGGCGAGCAGCGGATCGTCGTCCTCCGCCCCGGCCAGTTCCAGGCCGGCGAGATAACGGGCGGACGCCTCTCTGGCGCTCGGGCTCAGGCGGGTATGCGCGGCCTGCAGGGTGGTCTGCCGCACTGCCGCGCTGCCCCGATCTACAGCGGAGACATTCAGGATGCCGCTCACATCCAGATCGAACTGAACGGTGATGCGCGGCGGCTCCCCCGGAGTTTCCGGCTTAAGGTCGTCGAACAGAAACTCGCCCAGCAGCGTGTTCTGTGAGACGTGGGGCGATTCGCCCTGATAGACCTTGACCTCGATCGCCCTCTGAGAGGGATGCATGGCCCAAAATACCTTCGACTGCGTGGTCGGCAAGGTGGAGTTCCGGTGAATGATGGCGCTGTACTGCCCTGAAACGAAGTCGCCGAAGGCCAATTCTGCGACTTCGATCCCCAGTGAGTGAGGCGTCACATCGACCAGGATCGCGTCAAGAGGCTCTCCCGCGATGATGGCAGCCTGAACGCCCGCGCCCAGCGCGACCGCCTCGTCTGGATTGATGGCAGACATCGGCTCCAGTCCGGTATGCTCCGCGACCATCGTCCAGACGAGCGGAATGCGCGTGGAGCCGCCGACAAACACCACTCTGTGCAGATCCGAAACCGTGAGCCCGGCATCGGCGAGCGCCCGGTCGAACGAGATCAGGGTGTCTGCAAGCCGTTCGGAGATCAAGCTTTCGAACGTCTCGCGGTCGATCTCCATATCGACATGCAGGGGGTGATGCTCCTTCTCCAGCAGGTACTCTTCACGGATTCGGGTGAAAGGCCGGCTGGAGAGCGCGATCTTGGCCGCCTCTGCAGCGCGCAGCAGGCGCGCACGCGCTTTCAGGTCTTCGCGTGGATCTATGCCATGCTCGTTTAGGAACAGGTCCGCCACGTAGTCCAGCAGCATCTCGTCGAAGTCGTCTCCGCCCAGATGCGTGTCTCCATGTGAAGCGCGGACCTCCATCACTCCCTGGCTGAGTTCGACGATGGAGACATCGAACGTGCCGCCTCCCAGGTCGTACACAGCGATCAGCTGCTGTTCGTCGTCCACGCGGTCGAGACCATAAGCCAGTGAGGCGGCGGTCGGCTCGTTGATGATCCGCTCTACGATCAGTCCCGCGATCTCCCCGGCTTCGCGGGTGGCCTGACGGGCGGCGTCCGAAAAGTAGGCAGGGACGGTGATGACGGCGCGTTCCACCGGTTCGCCCAGGTCCGCCTCCGCGATCCGCTTCATCTCGCGCAGGATCAGCGCCGAAATCTCTGTCGGCGTGTAGTCGTGGTCATTCAGACGAACGGTCGCTCCTGTTCCCATCTTCCGTTTAATCGACCGGACGGTATTCTCGGGATAAAGCACGTACTGATTGACTGCGGCAGTGCCGACCACAAGCTGACCGGTCGGTGTGAACCCGACAACCGACGGGACGATCCGCTCCGCACCGTTCGCAAGAATAACGGGAATACCGTCGCGGACGAAGCCTACCGCAGAAAAGGTCGTGCCCAGGTCAATACCGATAATAGGTGTCATAGCGATCTCTCCGCGTTGTTTATTTTAGGGGCGAGCAACAATCACTTCGGCGTAACGCAGGACCGTGTCGCCCTGTACGTAACCGCGCCGATGCTCACGCACAATGCCGCCGGGACGAACCAGATCGGTCGCCGGAGCCGTCTCTACGGCGACATGCAGGTGCGGGTCGAAGACGCACCCTGCGGTGGGAATAGGCACGACATCCACGGCTGCCAACGCCTCCAGCAGCCTTTCCTGGACATGTCCCAATCCCTCCAGCCAGGCTGCTGTCTCCGCTGTCTCCTGCGAGGAGGCTGCTTCGGAAACTGCAGCGGTGCGATGCAGCGGATTCAGACGCTGCCAGAAGGAGAGGGAAACACTTGAATTTGGGACGGCAGCCGCGCGCTGCAGCCTCCGACGTCCGGAGGCGAGCGCCTCTTCCAGCCCGTCGAGGGCGGGAAACAGCCGCCGGACGACAGCCAGCCTGCCCTCTGCGCCAGCCTCGGCCAGGCGTTCGCGTAACTGCGTCAGCTCTCGTTCGCGATAGGCTTCGGAGTCGCGGAGCTGCGCGAGCATCGTCTCGGCGCTCTTCTGCTGCGCATCCGCCAGAGCGTTGGCCTTGAAGAGCTCTTTCCCCGCGCGATTCAGCTGCTTCTCCAGCCGATCCGTGACCTCTCCCATCGCGGCGACGGTCCCGGTCTGGCTCTGGGTCAGGCCAGCCACGGCGGCTTCCAACGCGGCAAGGCGTTCGGTCGCCTCGTTCGGGAGACCGGTCTGATCCCGCCGCACACGGTGTACGCGGCGGCTGATCGGCACAGAACGACGCGGAATGCCGTCGCTCATAGTTTGACCTCCCGAAAATCTTCGCGCCAGTCGCTGCGGGCAAGATCGCTGCACGCTCTCGCCGCCCGCATCACGTCCGCCGGGTCCACCTTCATTTCGACCGGGGCGGGCGGCGGCAGGGCGGGTTCCGGCCACTCTTCGAAACGGAGCATATCCGTCTCCAGCTTCTTCTCCGGCGTCTTCAACTGCTCATAAGCGGCCCGAATCCGTTTGAATGCGGCCGGATCGCTTTCAGGCGGGTGAGCCCGCACCTGCGCAAAGTAAGCCTTTTTGATCTCTTCCGGGCTTGCGGAGGGCGCGACTTCCAGAATGGCATACGGATCGGGTCCGCGCGGATCGAGCGGTTCGGGTGGTCTCACTGGCAATGGTCCTTGTCGTTCTCAACGTTCCGGTTCAGGCGGATCAGTCGTCCTCATCGGAGAAGTAGCCGAGCATCCTGAACATGGGCGATCCTACATCCTGCCGAAGTCTGGCGATAACGTCGATCAGGTCTTTTCGCCCCTGTTTGCGGGCAGCGCGCTCGGCCAGGGCAAGCGTCTTCCTCGCGCCAGCCACATCCTTCGTGTAGCCCTGGTAGACCGCCAGATCGAGGCAGAGTTCCGGATCGTCCGGCTGCAGTACGACGAGTTGACGCACATAATCGACGGTAATCGCAGCGTATTCCGGCCCCAGGTTTTCGACGAGACTTTCCAATGCTTCGATTCGGTTGGGGGCGATATCAAGCCCCTTCTCAACCAGTTCCCGTCCCCACTTTACCCACACAGGCGGAGCTGGCAGACCATGTCGTGTCCCGGCTGCACCGGCAGCCGCAATATAAGTGAAACAGAGGGTACCCAGACGCAGATAAAAGGGAGAGTTCGCGACTTCGGTCTGTTCGGCACGCTGAAGAATGTCGCGGGCTTCCGCTTCTTTGTGAGCTCTGCCGTAAAGGGCAAACATCTGAACGTAGGCTTCGCTGGTCCCGGTTGCAAGAGCGGCGTCGAAGCAGGACTGCGCCTCCTTGGTTTTCCCCAGAACGCGCTCGGTTTGGCCGAGGAAAACCAACAGGACAGGATCGTTCGGCGCATGCTTCAGAGCGATCTTGTAGATCTCCCGCGCCTTGTGATACATACTGGCGTTAAAGGCATTAATTCCGCGTTCGAGCAGTATCAGGCGAATCGCTTTTCGCGCTGCACCATGTTCAGGATCGATCTGCAGAACGCGGTTCAATACCTGTTCCGCTTCGGGATCCTCTCCGCGAGATTTGTGTATTTCGGCGAGCAGCAGCAGCGCATCGACACATTTCGGGTTTTTGTCGAGAATGCGCTGAACTTCGTTGCGGCCTGCGATGATCTGTTCGTTGGCAAGCAGAGCCGAAGCCATCTCCAGCCGCAGATCCAGGTTCTCCGGATCGGCCTTTACAGCCTGTTTGTAGTAGGCCATCGCTTCGTCCGGAAGATCGGCCCGCTGGAAGTTGTCCAGAATACGGCGGCGCATCCAAGCGCGCTTTGCCTCCACAGACGGGCCTGCCATAATGGACACAGCGGTCTTGGATGTCGTCCGACCGCTCCGTCTGGGGAGGGTGTTCAGCAGCGCAATCCAGGCTTGTGCAGCCGTCTCCCACTCTTCAAGCGCCTCGTTGGCGACCGCAAGATTATGCAGTACGGGCCGCATCGGCCCCAGACTGGGATGCTGCTCCAGGATGCCGCGCATGATCTCCCAGCGCGCGACCGCACCGGTCCAGTCTTCCGCCTCGCGACAGGCCGTCGCCGCGCGGCTGGCGGCAACGAGGACTGCCTGAAGCAGCCAGGTGTCGTCGGGCGCAAGGGCCGCGCCGCTCTGCGCCTGTTTGAGCGCTTCCTCCCACTGCTCCTCCTTCTGAAGGGCCAGGATGCTGTGCGCGGATACCTGGGAGATATAAGAATTCAGATGGCGAGGGCGTGCCACAGCTGCCAAGGGGGAGAGACGCATCATCTCCCGCCACACGGTCAGCGCGGCCTGCGGCTTGCCGGCTACTGCCGCCGCAACGCCGCAGTAGAACGCCCGAATCGGCTCTGCGCCTACCAGCAGGCGCTGTCCTTTGGGAGGGCTCAGCATGGTACAGGCTTCCGACGCCGCACCGCATGCGAGCAGTGTGAGACCCTGCCAGAGAGACGATACGGGATCGACAATACTGGGAGTTTTGGAGACATTGTCGTGCGGTGGAGGCGTCGGTGCGATGCACGGCTCGCCTCGAAGCAAGCCGGCGATGGGAATGAGGTTGGTCTGCGCTTCCAGAGTCAGCCACTGCAGCGTATCGAGAGAGATTTTGGGATCGAGTTCGAGTTCCGCCAGCCCACGTACAAACCCGATCCCACGGCGCACGAGGCCCAGATCGGCGGCACGCGCGTACGCCTGTCGAGCCTCCTCCAAGCGATCGCTCCGATGGAGCATCAAGCCGAGCTGATACCAGAAGCGCGCTTCCTCAGGAAACAGTTCCACGGTGCGGCGCAGATCGGCCACCGATTCGGAGACCTCTACGCGCGTTGCCAGCGCCCGCCGAAAATGTGCCTCGGCGACCGCTGCACTCACAGTGGGATCATCCCCTGCTTCAGGATCGTTCCAGATTCGGATCGCGTCACTATAGTTGCCTGCATGAAACGCCTTGAGACCGAGCCCCCGTGCCCCGGAAGGGCGAGGAGTCGGTTTGGCAAGCGTAGGAGAGGGTTTTTGATTTCGTCGGCTCATCGTGATGATAATTCTACCACACTGTGCACTGTTTTGAAAGAGCAGGACAGAGCAAATATCACGAGCCGTTCGGGATCGGTTCGCCGGTTACAGGATCCTCTTTGGGCTGAGGCTGTGTTTTCTTCCACTCGAGGTAGGCGGTCCAGACATCCATACGAATCCAGATCTCGTAGAAGGTGCCGGGACGCAGGCCGTAGATGTGATTCATCAGGTGGGTGTCGCCGAGTCTCTTGGTGAGGATGTCGTCGTAATCGGGGTCGGCGAGGACAATGGGAGCCTGGACGTCACTGGGAACACCGATGTAGTAGCCCTGGTTGGGGAACTGGCGGAGATACCAGGGGAGCGGCCAGTAGTAGTTGTCCTTGGAAAATACTTTGATCACCATTGCATCATGTTCACGATAAGCATGAGACAGCTTCTGCATCTGTTTCGCCAACTCCACCACATCTGCCACAGGCTGGGCGTAGACGTACGGGTTCGCCTCATCCATGTAGGCGACGTAACTGGTGCGGTACGACTGCCCGCCTAACTGCCCATATGCGGCCAACAGCCCCAGGATCGCGACGGCCTGCAGCACCCGGCCGGGCAGCGTGCGTATCAGCGCAACCGCTCCGAACCCGGCCATCAAAATCATCCCGAGCAGAAAACTGAGCACACACCAGGGCGTCTTGTAGGGAATTATGCTGTAGGCAGCCGTCAATATGAGCGTCGTGAACGTCAGAAATCGACAAAACAGCAGGCTGCCTTCCAGACGGCCGCGCGCTGCTGGCAGCAGCGCCGCGGCCATTCCCACAACGGCCAAGCCGACGATCAGGCCTTCGCTCCATACCGGACTGCGCCCTGTCTGCGACCAGATCAGAATTCTGAGATAGTAGTTCCAGGGATGATGATGCAGGCTGGTGCCGTGTGCGCGGCCAAACCAGGGAGCGTAGGAGCGCAGATAGTCGATGGCGGCGACGGGATGCCGGAAGCAGTCGGTGAGGACGAAGCAGGCGGTCAGCAGGGCGGCACCGGCCACAAGAGCGGTCAGTCGGGGGTTCCAGAGGCGACGCCAGTTGGGAGCGGCACCTTCTATACGGCGGGTCCAGAGCGCGGTCAGGCCGAGGCCGAGACCGCAGGAGACGAAGGTAAGGAGAGCCGTCTCTTTGGTCGCGATCATCAGGCCGGCTGAAACGCCTGCGCCGATCAGCCATATGGGCTTCAGACTGCGGGCGTAGCGCCATCCGCAGGCCAGCATCCCGAGCGTGAAGAAGGCGAGCAGGATCTCCTGGATGTAGTCGCGGCTGTAGAAGACGAAGGCGGGGGAGATCGCCAGGAGCAGCCCGGCGATCACAGCGCCATGCTTCCCGAGCGCGTCGTGAAGCGGGATCAGCAGCAGCAGGATCGCTGCGCCGAACAGTACCGTCGAGAGACGATAGTCCGCTTCACGCACGTCGGTAAAGCTCTTTTTGCCTTGCAGCCAGACGACCGGCAGTTCGGCAAAGTAGAGCGTCGGGCCATGATACTCGTTCGGGTCGTAGCGGTAATCGCCTTTTTCCCACAGATCGCGGAATTTGACGGCATGTACCGCCTCGTCGCCATGCATCGGCCGATTGTCGAGCGCCGGGAGTCGAAACAACAGCGCACCGACCGCGAGCAGCGCCAGAATGGCGACGAATACACCCAGTTTTCTCACGATTTTCTCATTTGGCAGGCAGGCCGTACACTTCGACTTCCGTATAGCGGTTCAGCGGATCATGGAACGTGCTGCCCTTGCTGTAGAGGCGTACATAGCGGGCCTTGATCCCCTTGGCGTCCACCAGTTTGCCTTCGGAGGTCTCGAAGTACTCTTTGTCTTTGCCGATGCCCAGCATCGCAACATTCTCCTGGTCGTTGTTGAACAGGGTCGTCACGCCGTCGATAAACTTCGGATCGTTGGAGACCTGCACGACGACCGCGTGGTAGACGATCGCCTCCAGATGGGCGTGCCAGAACACGATATAGGAGAGCGGCGAGGTTTCGCCAAGATCGATCTGAATCCACTGCAGGCGCGCCTTGAGTTCGACCGAGGAGTCGTCGCGGGCCTCTTTGTCGCCATCCGTCACCAGATCGAGCGAGCCGCTGAAAGGCGGGTTCATGCTGGTGACCTTCTTATGCAGGGCCAGATTGACCGTGCCCTTCGGCACCATCGGAATCGGCCGGGGCTTGCCCGTCGGCTTCTCCACATTGGTTCCGACCGGCGCTGCACTGGGCGTGCCGGCAAAAGCCGCTTTCGGCAGTTTGAGCGGCAGCGGGACCATATCCTGCGCTCGGCTCGAACTCGCGCCCAGCCCGGTCATACCTGCTATGGCGAGCGCACACATTGCCGCCCGAACTGCGTTATGCAAGGCACTGCGTGTGCCGCGCTGTATCTGTTTCATTCGAATCTCCTTTGTTCTATAACGGATCGCCACTATTATAGCCGTTTCAGTAC
>JAYTGR010000007.1:0-2978 GCA_043733205.1 Chthonomonadaceae bacterium | reverse complement strand
CCAACGGACGGGGCGGCGCGAACGTTCCTGCAGCCGGGAGAACCGTGTTATGGGGCTGCTGCGCGTGGAGAACGGCGGGAAGCAGGGCTAAACCGGTCGTCAACAGCGTCTGCGTCAGCAGGGCAAGGGTCGAATAGTGTCTCTTCATCGTGTCGGGAGGGCATCTTTCATGCGAAATCGAGTTCGCGGTCGCGTCGGAGGCGGTCGCGGCGTGCCTGTGGGTCTTCGTCCTGTTCGGCGGGGGCCAGTCCGGTCGTCATGGCCTGGCGGAACGCTGCGTCATCGTAGAGGCGTGTGCGCACTACGACGGGCATGGGAACCGCATGGCCGAATATCATGGCCTGCTGCCGAGTCTCGAGGCTTGTCAGGACGCTGCGCAGGCTGGACGCGCCGTTCACGCCTGTAAGCACGGCGTCGATATCCTTTTCGTCGTCCAGCAGACAGCAGATCTTCGTGCCGACCTGCGAGAGTACTTCGTCGTCGATCCCACTGGGGCGCTGATCGACGATCAGCAGGGTGACATTGTATTTGCGCATCTCGCGCGCGATAGTCCCGAAGATTGTCTGATCGGCCAGTCCGGGGGCGAGGAACTTGTGCGCCTCCTCGATGGTGATGACCAGCGGCTGCGGTTTCGGTCCGCTCTGGCTCAGATAGCGTTCCGTATCTTCGACATAGATACTGTGCAGGCGGCGCGTGAGGATGTTGACGACGAGCATATACTGGACCGGACGATCGTTCTGACCGAACTCCAGAACGACATGCCGGCCCGAACGGAGCGTGTTCAGGATCTTGTTCACCGCGTCGTCTTCGGCGGCGGTATCGGGCACGAGAAACTCTTTGCACTGTTCGGTCAGGGTGAGCAGCTTCCGCTGCAGGGCGGACAGGGCGCCCTGATGGGCGTTGTTCTCGCCGACAAACTCTTTGATGTCTTCGACGCTCATGTCGAGAAATTGCTGCAGCCAGCTTTTCTGTTTGAAGTGGCGCACGAGCAGATAACAGGTCTCCAGCGCGGTCGCGTTCAGGTTCAGCTCCCGCTGCAGCAGCAGAATATCTTCGACGGTAATCTGACTGTAAGGGATGCGAATGGCCTCGTCGTACGGCACCTGGCGTCGCTTCGAAGAAGCGGGATCCAGAGTGAAGATCTGGACGCGGCTGCGAAAATACTGTTTGAGGCCGCGTACGGAGCTGCGTCCGGCCTGTTCGGTCGTGCCCTGCCAGCCGTACTCGCTGTGCATATCGAAAATGAGATTGACCGCTTTCTCCGCCTTGATGACTCCGCACAGGCAGAGCCGCGTGAGAAAGGTCTTGCCGGTCCCGGACTTCCCGAAGATGGCGTTGGAGCGCTCCACCCAGCGATCGAGATTGAGACAGACCGGGGTCTCCATATCCAGAGGCGTGCCGACGTGGAAGAACTTGGGGTCGCGCCGTTCGTCGCCGAAGATGTGGCCGACATCCTCCCGATTGGCCTCACAGACGGGACTGAAATGGGCAGGGACCGTCTTGACCGGCAGCAGCGACTCCTCGTCCCCAGCGACGGCGTCGTTGGGAACCATGAGCATAGGGCGCAGTTTGACGGTTCCGAAGGTGCTCGTTCCGCTCAGGACGGCACGGCTCAGAGTCTCCTCCGGCCGTGGGGGGCGCAGCAGAATACCGGGGTGGGAGGCCGCCAGACGGACATCGCTCAGCAGGGCAAAAAACCGATTGCGCTCGCCCTGTGCGACGACAAACTTGCCGACCCGCAGCTCTTCGACGCTGACGCCGTCGTGGAGACGCATCTCCAGACCTTCCGACAGCGAACCCTGCACGACGACTCCCAACTCTTTGCCTGGCGGCTCGGCAGCCTCTGGCTGCACGTTTCTGGCGCTTTTCTCGCGCAATTTTGCCCTCACTTTTCGGTGGTCTCTCGCAGAGTGGTGAGCACATTATAACCCTGCCGAACGAATCGCGTCAATGCCGAAGCCAAATAGGAGGATTTTGCCAACGTTCCCCTAAACTAATGGGGTGAATACCGATAACCTTTTTCAACAACTGGCAGGCATTGTGGGCGCAGAGCATGTGGATAAGACGTCTCCTGCCATCGAACTTGTAAGCGCCTCTGCTCCGGCGTTCGCTGCCGTCGCTCCTGGATCGACGGCGGAGGTCGTCGCTATCGTGAAAGCTGCAGAGGCAGCGGGAGTCGCGCTGATACCCTGCGGCGGCGGCACGGAGATAGGGACCGGTTACCCGCCCCGTGCGGACCGGCCTTATCTGCTCCTGCGCTCGTCGAGACTGAACCGAATCACCGATTTTCAGCCGGACGACCTGACGGTCACGGCGGAGCCCGGCGTTACGCTGGCGGTGCTGCAGCAGCACGTCGCATCCCGCCGGCTCTTCCTGGCGCTCGATGTGCCTATGGCGGAACAGGCGACCCTCGGCGGCATCGTCTCCGCCGCCACCACCGGATTTTTGCGGCCTGCTTACGGCGCTCCCCGCGATCTGCTCATCGGTCTTAGGGCTGTCATGGCCGAGGGAGTCGCGGTCAAAGGCGGCGGTAAAGTCGTCAAAAACGTGGCCGGTTACGATGTCTGCAAGCTGTTTACCGGCGCGCGCGGCACCATGGGCTTCCTAACCGAGCTTACGTTCAAACTGCGGCCCCTCCCGGAAGCGGATCGCACGCTGGCCTGGAACGCGCCGGATCTCGGAGAGGCGGTGCGACTGGGCCTCGAACTGCACCAGGCGCAGCTCGCGGCTGCGTTTCTCGTCGCCACCAGCGAACCAGAGGGCGCTCCGCGCCTCGTGATCGGACTGCAGGGTGTCTCGGTCCGGGTGGACTGGCAGGTCAACGAGTTCGGAAGGCGCGTTTCCGCCGCTCGGTGGAACTCGCTGCCGAATGTTCTGCCTCCTCCCGAACTCGCAGCGCTGCGGGACCGTCTGGCCGGCTGTGGTCCGGCTGGGTCGTTTGGTCTGCGTGTCTCTCTGCTGCCCTCGCAGCTTCCCGG
>JAYTGR010000006.1:0-2980 GCA_043733205.1 Chthonomonadaceae bacterium | reverse complement strand
GCCAGGGGATCGAGTTCGACTACTGCTCCGTCCACTGCGTCTGGGCACTGCGCGAAGCGGGCTACGACGCGCTGATCATCAACAACAACCCGGAGACGGTCTCCACAGATTTCGATACGTCGGATCGACTCTTCTTCGAGCCGCTCACTTCCGAGGATGTGCTGAACATTCTGGATCGGGAGGAGCCGGAAGGGGTTATCGTGCAGTTTGGCGGTCAGACCGCCATCAATCTCGCCAAACCCCTGCACGACTACGGAATCCGAATCTTCGGCAGCTCTTTCGATTCCATCGATCTTGCCGAGGACCGCGACCGATTCGAAAAGGTGCTGAACGAACTGGATATTCCCAAGCCGGCGGGGCGCGCGGTCGTCACCGCCGAGGCGGCGGTAAAGGTGGCGGATGAGATCGGGTATCCCGTTCTGGTTCGGCCCTCCTACGTTTTGGGCGGGCGTGCGATGGAGATCGTCTACAACCGTTCCGATTTGGAACGGTATATGAACTACGCTGTCGATGTCTCGCCGAAAGCGCCGATCCTAGTGGACAAGTATGTGCTGGGCAAAGAGGTCGAGGTGGATGTCATCAGCGACGGTGTGGACTGTCTGCTGCCCGGTATCATGGAGCATATCGAGCGTGCTGGGGTCCATTCAGGCGACAGCATGGCCGTCTATCCGCCGCAGACTCTGTCGCAGGATGTCATCGATCAGATCGTCCGTCATGCGACGCTGCTGGCACAGCGGCTCGAAGTGCGCGGACTGATGAATATCCAGTTTGTGGTGGACAGCGCGACCAACACCGCGCAGGTGCTGGAGGTCAATCCCCGCGCCTCCCGCACCGTGCCTTATCTGAGCAAGATCACGGGCATCCCGATGGTGCGGGTCGCGACGCATGTCATGCTGGGCAGAAGTCTGAAGGAGCAGGGCTATACGCCCGGTCTCTACCCGAACCAGGGCAGTATCGCCGTCAAGGCGCCGGTCTTCTCCTTTATGAAGCTGACCCAGGTCGACATCGGCCTCGGCCCGGAGATGAAGAGTACCGGGGAGGTCATGGGCCTCGATTCGCGGTACCCGCAGGCGCTCTATAAGGCGATGATGGCATCGGGCATCGTGGTGCCGGCAGGCGGCCGCCTGATCGTCACCCTCGCGGATGCCGACAAGGCGGAGGGCGCGGCGATCATCCGGGATTTCGCCGCCGCGGGTTTCCGTATCTACGCGACGGCAGGCACGGCGCAGTATCTGCGTGACCGGGGCATAGAAGCCGAAACCGTGAAAAAGCTGCACGAAGGGGAGGGGAATATCGTGGATCTGCTGAAAAGCGGGCAGATCGATCTGCTGATCAACACCCTTTCCAGCGACAAACGCATCGAGCGGGAAGCGATCCGTATTCGGCGCGCCAGCGTCGAAGTCGGAGTGCCCTGCCTGACCAGCCTCGATACCGCGCGCGCTCTGCTGCTGGCGCTCTCCGCACGCAATAACGGCGAAGAGTTCGCCCTCGCGACCGTAGACGAATACCTGACCGGCGTCAAATAGGCCGCTGAATAGAATCAAGGGAGGTTAGCCCTCGCTGCGCGCTTACTCTTCTGTCTGTTTGGTGAGATGACGCGGGGAGAGCAGCCAGCGCAGCACGCCGTCGCCCGGCTGCGGACGAATGGTCTCGATATAGATCAGCCCGCCCTTTTTCAGGTCGATCTGGGCTCCGCCGACGAGCTGGCCCGCGACCGAACTCAGATCCGGCTCGTGTCCGACGCAGAGCACACGCGCATTGACCGGGAGTTTGCGGGTCAGAGTCTGCAGCAGACCCATCCGGAAACCTCCCGCCGCCATCTCCGGCACGATGTGAAACTGCTCGGAGGGCAGAGCGATGGCTTCGGCAACGATGCGGGCCGTTTCCAGGGCGCGGGGATAGGGACTGGTGCAGATCAGATCGAAACGCAGATTCAGCGCGGCCAGCGCCAGCGCCTCCGAACGCATCTCCGCAATGCCTTCTGTGGTCAGACGCCGATCAGCGTCTGTGATGCCGGCATAGATGTCTTCCGCTTTGCCGTGTCGTAAGAAGAAAAGATGCAAAGTCGTGGCTCCTAACGCGAAGAAGCGCCGCACAAAGGCGACGCTTCTCTCTCTTATCTGGGCTTCACCGCAGCGGACGGAAACGACTCCCGGAAAGGGCTGGCGTCATGCGATGGTAATCTCGGTCTATTCGGGCTCTTCCACAAGCGGGTTGGGAATGGACTGCGTCGTCTCGAGGGCATGATGAAACTGCCTCATCTCCTCAAGAGTGATCGCTCCAAGACCTGAGAAGCGGGAGCGCTCCTCTTCCTTGGCCTCGGTCTGAATGTCCTGCAGGAGACCGTCTTCCCACTCTTCCTGCTTCACGAAGTGCTCGCCCAGTTTCTTGCAGCGGGAGCAACGGTATTTGATGTAGACGAAGCTCGGGCCAAACTGCTTCACGTAGTAGCCCTGCTGCATCACATCGCGCCGCAAGATACGTTGACCACAATGACATTTCAAGCTGGTCTTCATTCCGTCGTCAACCTCCGTACCGCTGCACCTCACTCCGATACTCGAAAGAGGGTGCGCTGGCGGCTCCGCCACGGAACATTGGGCGTTCTATTTTTTTGTCATACATCGCCAGGATCTCTCCTTCCGATGTACTATTATACCATAAGTATTTCGGGGACGCATCTGTGCAAACGGTGTAATTTAAGGGGTGAACGCGTGAAACTTCTGGACCGATATATGCTGCGCGAAATGGTAGTGCCGTTCCTGATCGGGCAGGGAGCCATCGTCCTTTTGCTGACCGGAAGCGTGCTCTACAACAATGCGGACGTGCTGCTGGCAAATCAGGTGCCATTGCGTTTTATCGTGCGGATGGTGCTCTACTTCATTCCGTTTCTCGTCCACATGACCATGCCGGTGGCGATGGCGGTCGCGGCCTCGCTCGCGGTCAGTCGGCTGGGCCGCGATTCGGAGATCACCGTCCTGCG
>JAYTGR010000005.1:0-2985 GCA_043733205.1 Chthonomonadaceae bacterium | reverse complement strand
CTTCAATGGATACATGACCCTGCCGCTGGCGACCATCCGTAAACATGTCCTTACACTCTATGGAACCAGAACGGTAACACTTGGGGATGGAACGCAGGCGATGCTGGATATTTACAGGGCTGCGTTTCTATGGATGGGGCAGCCGCACACTGTACAGGTGCTTGCCGCAGAAGGGGGAGCGTTAATCGGCATGGCTTTCCTCTATGGCTGTGATGTCTCTCTGCGCATACTGGACGGAGGTCCGGTGACAATCACCCCCATTCCTTAGGCAGGGAAACTCTTCCTGGAAACCATGCCCTCCGATTTATAATTTTCGACCCCGTTGCGGAGGAGATAAAGGAATGGATAAAGCAGAGCGCTAGTGAGAGATCATTCGCGATACGATTCTGCCCCTGACGGCACACAAATACTTTTATACTGGCCAACAGAACACAGCGATTTTCTTTTCCACACATACCGCAACGCAGCATCTGTTCCACAAATCGGGTCATCGCCACACGCTCATAGCCGTGTTGTAGAGATCGCGCTGTTTGGTCGGGTCGGACTGAAGCAGGAAGTGGGCTGCCTCCAGGGGGATCAGCGCGCCGTCTGACTGTTGGAGGACAAACCGACCGTCGAACAGCGCAACCGTACAGTTCAGCAGTTTCGCGATGGCGGGATGCGTAACCGAGCGATTGTAGGAATCCTCCACTAGCTGACAGAAGTCGTGGAACGTCAATTCGTACCCCTGGACCGGTATGCTTTGCCCGTTACGGTACTGCAGTGTTATTTCTCGTAAACAGGCAGGACAACGGATCGTCATGCCTCTCCAGGCGTAACCGGCGGCGTTTTCAATGTCGCAATGCGGACAAAAGAAGCTCATCGCACGCGTCCCTTCTTTCAAGCGACTGTTCGAGAACATCGGTTCAAGGCTGCAGGAACTCATGCCTTTTTCTTGGCAGAGTAACGCATTAAGGACAAGCCGTTCTGCCTTTAAGCGGCGTTAGTTGACATCAACGACGACCTCTGCACCTTTAGACACACCCGCTACCCTTTCCTGCCGCAAACGCAAAACAACCCGCCTCTCTTCTGCATTTCTTTTTGTATTCTTCCTGCCTTCTTTCCTTCCTGCCCTCCTGTTCGCATCCCCTGCTCCTAAAACAAACCGGGCCCATCACCCGTTGGCAATGGACCCGGTATCTCTGCGGTCCTTCTCTACTTCGTGACGACGATGTCCTGTGGGGCCGAGACCGTCACGCGCTCCGGGTTGTAGTAGGGATAGACCCTGCTCAGGGGCGTCCGCGCTTTGATCGGGTATTTGGCGCGGATCTGGTAGGTCAGAACGACGGTCTCGCCGGGGCCAAGTTTCTCCATGTAGAGGATCACCTGCCGGGCGGCGACCGTGTATTTGCTGATCGTCTGTTTGGCGACCGCATCCTCCAGCTTCTCCGGGTTTACCGTGAAGCCGGGCGGCACGCCGACATCGATCAGCGGCATCTCCGCGATGCTGGTGGTCTGGTTGTGGATGGTCACCGTAACCGTCGCGGTGTCGTCCTGCGCCAGGGTCGTTTTGTCGTACTCCACCTTCAGAGCCAGCGGTTCGAAGCCGGCCTTGGGCGGAGCCGCATCTGCCCAGGGCTCATAGTAACGGCCTGCGATCTGATAGAGCAGCGAGCCCTCGCCATCGTACGACAGCGTGACGCTGTTGGCCTGCCCGTCGTGCAGAAACTCCGCCAGATTCACCTGGCGCATCACATCGCTGTTCTCGGCAGTCAGCTGGAAGCTGCCCGCTTTCTGACCGTTGGCCAGAATGGTCACTGTGCCCTTGCTGGCGCCCGCCCCATTGCGGCTCGCGTAGAGCAGCGACTTCATGCTCCAGACCGTGCTCTGTGTCGTGGCCCAGGTGCCATAGCTGTTCCTGCCCTGCACCAGATAGGTCAGGACTTTATTGGTAAAGCCAGCGTTACGGCCCCACTTCACGAGCCCATAAGCGGCCAGCCCCGTCGTCTCCTGGTCGGCCCCTTCCGCCTTCGCGCCCGTGAAGGTCTGGGTATCGCTCTGCCACCAGGCGGCCCTGTCATCGGTTTTGGCCAGCGCGATCAGGGCTGCCGCGAACTTGGCGGTCGTGTCGGCCTCGCGCTCCACTTTCGTCAGCAGGTTCAGGATCACCGCCAGCGTGTAGGGGTCTTTCGCCTCCGCGCCGTGCTCCTTGACATAGCCCACCCCCTTCATGACCTGCGGCCCGGTGAAGCCGCTCTCCGCCAGCGCCCAGGCCACGTAGGCGGTGGAGCGCAGGACGCCCGACTGCCGGTTGATGATGCCCTCCGCGATGCCCGAGCCCGTCTCCTCCCAGGCGCCGTCCGGCTTCTGCCGGGAGGCCAGCCAGTTCTGCGTGCGGGCGATTACCGCCGGGTCCACATCGTGGACCTTCGCCATGTCGCTGAACTCCAGCAGGCCATAGGCGGTCAGGATCTGATGCGCGGGCTCATTGCCGAACCAGGAGAACCCGCCGTTTTTACACTCGAAGGTGACCAGTCGCTGATAGCCGACATTGATATACTGTTCGGCCTTCATCTGCAGTTCGGGGTTGATCTTCTTCGTGGTCTTCAGGTAGTCCAGCACGAGCAGATCGGGATAGGTCGTGGAGCTTGTCTGCTCGAAACAGCCGCCCGGCATCTGCAGAATGCCGTCCAGACCTTCGACGACCTGACTGAACGTGCCGGGGTAGAGCTTCACATAGCAGGCGCTCGCGCCTTTGATGGCGTCTGCAGGCACCGTGAACGTCTTTTCGGAGGTGCGCTCCAGCCGGTCGTTGATGGTGACCTCGACCCTTTTGCCGTTCGGCAGCACCTCGATCTGCCGTCGGACGGCATCGGAGAGTTTGCTGCCTCTGGCGGTAACCAGCAGGGCATGCGCGCCGATGGCGGTGACGGTGATCGGGTAGTAGACGACCTTCACCTGTCCGCTCTCGATCCTGAGGCTCTGCGCCGCCGCACCCTGCAGCCG
>JAYTGR010000004.1:0-2994 GCA_043733205.1 Chthonomonadaceae bacterium | reverse complement strand
CCAGCAGACTGGCGCTGCCCGGCCGCAGCCGTCGTTTTCCACTCATAATTTTCACCCCATTGCAGAGTTATCGCATTCCGAATGTCAATTTTAGAACGTCAGCCGGACTTCGGCGAAGGCGGCGCGGGCCGCTTTCAGCAGGTCTTCGATGTCGCTGTCCGTCATCACCGCCGAAAGGAAAGCGGCTTCGAACTGCGACGGCGGCCAGTAGACGCCCCGGTCGAGCAGGCCCCGGAACCAGACGCCGAACCGCTGGGTGTCCGATGTTTTGGCATCTGTGTAGTCGGTGACGGCGGACGCTTCGGTAAAGAAGACTGTGAGCATCGAGCCTACCTGATTTACGACAACCGGCACCTGAACGTTTCGCGCCGCCTCGCGCAGCCCTGCCGCGAGCCTCTCTCCGACCGTCTCCAGACGCTGATAGATGCTCTGTTCGCTTTCGCGCAGGAGCGAGAGCAGCGCCAGACCTGCGGAGACCGCGACCGGGTTGCCGGAGAGCGTGCCCGCCTGATAGACCGGCCCGACCGGCGCCACCGTGTCCATGATCTCCGCTTTGCCCCCATAAGCCCCCAGGGGCAGCCCCCCGCCGACGATCTTGCCGAGCGTCGTCATATCGGGCGTGACGCCGAAGCGCGCCTGCGCGCCTCCGTAAGCCAGCCGGAAGCCGGTCATCACCTCGTCGAAGATCAGGACGGAGCCGTGGGCTGTCGTCAGTTCGCGCAGGGTTTCGAGGAAACCGGGCGCGGGCGCGACACAGCCCATGTTCCCGACGACCGGTTCGAGGATCACGCAGGCGATCTCGGCCGGAAAGGCGGCGAAGACGGCGCGTAAGGCTTCGAGGTCGTTGTAGGGGATCGTCAGCGTGTCGGCGGTGACGGCGGGCGGGACGCCGGCGCACTCCGGCAGGCCCAGGGTCGCCACGCCGGAGCCGGCTTTCGCCAGCAGAAAGTCGGCGTGGCCGTGGTAGTTGCCCTCGAACTTGACGATCTTATTGCGGCCGGTCCAGCCCCGCGCCACACGCACGGCGCTCATCGTCGCTTCCGTGCCGGACGAGACCAGGCGCACCTTCTCGATCGAGGCGACGGCGTTCCTGATAGCGGTCGCCAGCTCCACCTCCAGCGCAGTTGGCGCGCCGAACGTCGTTCCCTTCCGCAGCTGCCCCTGGATCGCGTCCACGACCCGGTCGGGAGCATGCCCCAGGATCAGCGGACCCCACGAGCCGATGCAGTCCAGATAGCGGTTGTCATCGGCGTCGTAGAGATACGCGCCTTCCCCCCGCTCGATAAACAGGGGATTGCCCCCGACCGCCTTAAAGGCCCGGACGGGCGAGTTCACGCCGCCGGGGATGACCTCGACCGCCTCACGAAAGAGGGCGAGGGATTTCTCATGGTTCATGCTGGGATATATCTCCGTGGATGGAAGTGGAATGAAAGAAGCTGACCCGATGGAAGCTTATTAGGGAATACGCAGGGCGCGGTTCAGACGACACCACGATCCGGGCGCGGACGCCAGCCTGGAACACGCCGCAGATCGATCGTATCGGATTCGGTGGGGATCGAGCAGATCAGGCAGCGCGGAAAGCGGATCGCGAGCCGGCGGGCATCGGACCATCGGGGCTCGAACCAGACACGCAGTTCATGCCGGGCGATGATTCGGATGGCCTGCTGGACGGGATCCTCGCGGACGATCTGGGCGGTCGTCACAAGAGGGAGGCGGCGCACGCCCCGCATGCCGGGCCATTCGGAAAGCAGACGGATCGGATCAGGCATTAGAGAGCATTCTCCCCCGCGTCCCCCCACTTTCCCCCTGAAGCGAACTGACAAAAACAGAAAGCTACATATAGGTATGTACAGGTGTCTGCTGCATCAGGGGTAGGGTATTAAAAAGGAGACGGCTGAAAAAAAATGTTGAAAATAACTGCCCTGCTGCCCCCAAAAAGGTTGACAGAAGACACTCCACCATGTAAAATGGTGATACATTAGGGGTGACTAAGGGGGAACTGAGGGGGAAGTGTGTGGAGACTGTCGGCAGACCTTCTCCCAACCCCTCTGTTCTCCGCAGTAACCGGAAAGTTTAGCAACCAGCCGAATGGCGATGAGCTCCCGTGAGAATCGAATGTGGGGTCGGTTCGAACACAGCCTGGACGACAAGGGCCGTGTCATCGTTCCCCAAAGATTTCGTGAAAAGCTCGGCGACGAGTTCGTCCTCATGAGTGGGCCGAGCAACCATATTCGCGCCTATCCCATGGCGGTCTGGGACGTACTGGAAGAGCAGATCGCCGGCTCCGGTATCGAGGGCGAACTGAACGAAGAAGCCAACTTCCTGCAGCGTATCTACGGCAACTGCGAATTCGTCAGTCCCGACCAGCAGAACCGGCTTTCGATTCCCCGCCATCTGCGCGAATGGGCCGACCTGCGCGAAAGCGAAACCGCCATCATCGTGGGCAACGGCAACCGCCTGGAACTCTGGAGCCGGGCCAACTGGGAAGCCTACAGCAAAGGATTTACCGCTCCCAATGCGGCCAAGGCGATGAGTCTGCGCAGCATCTCGGTGCCCGGCTCCGCGCCCGAAGACGAGATGCCTGGCGTCCCGCCGCGTGGAGACGCGGGGTAAGTGCATCCCATCCCGTGGAAACACGGGGGAAGTGCGTCCCAAAACAGCCCGAATCGGGTTCAAGGCGGAAAACGACCGCCGGAAAAGGCCTTATGCGCATACGGACAACGCCTTGACGCCGGAACCCGGCCGCTACCACACACCCGTCCTGCTGCACGAAACGCTGGCCTATCTGGCGCCGCAACCCGGCGAAACGATGCTCGATGCGACTCTGGGAGGCGGCGGACACAGCGAAGCGCTGGCGCAGCATCTCCGTCCGGGCGGAACGCTTATCGGTCTCGATCGCGATGCGGACGCGCTGGCGACCGCAGGGGGACGATTGGAACCGTACCGGTCCGACATAGATATTATACTGATTTCCACCGGTTTTGGCAACATGGA
>JAYTGR010000003.1:0-2995 GCA_043733205.1 Chthonomonadaceae bacterium | reverse complement strand
CAGCCTCCATACGCGACCATCCTTTCCCGATTGAGCCGCCACAGCCAGATCGCGCAGGGCCACAGCGCCGCCGTCCAGAAGAGCTGGACAAGCAGCATCTTCCCAGGCGCACCGCTTCCGACGTAGATTTTGAGCGGGGTCGAGGCGGTCGCCGCGAACGGCAGCCATTCGAAGATGCCGCCCAGTCCCCAGGGCAGCAGAGCCAGCGGCAGGAACGCGCCGGAGAGGACCGCCCAGACCGCCGCCCGCATGCTGTTGATGGCGTAAGGATGTACTTTCATCGCGACTGCACAGCCGGAGAAGATATACTCGATGGCCAGACTGATGGCGACCGCAAATCCCAGGCTGACGCTAAATAACAGCCCGGCGCCAAGGTTCGCCGGCCAGGGATCGACGCCGAGCAGAGGCGACAGCGCTAAAAGGGGCAGCGAGAACAAGCCGATTCCCAGCACGACCGGTCCCATCATCTCAGCGCCGAACTGCGAGAAGATGCCCATGGGCCGCAGATAGCGCGTCGCGATGGCTCCGCTCCAGAACGAGTCCTCCAGCCATGTTCGGCAGGCCAGAAGCTGCGCCGCAGCCTCGCCCAGCACCGTGTAGGTCAGCACCTGCCCCAGTGTCAGCCCGGAAGTCGTCCCATGCGCCGGAAGCAGCGACCTCCAGAGTGTCAGCAGGACGACAACGCGCAGCAGGCGCAGGAGATAGTTGAAGAGGAACAGCGGGCTGTCCCCTATCGTGGCAGTCGCCTTCATGCTCGCCGACTTCACGGCCTGCCGCAATAAGAGGGCCATCGCTCTCCTCCTCAGAACGAATCGTTCATCCACATCGGCGGCCCATCGAGCAGCCGGCACAGCGACTCATAACCTGCTTCCGAATGCACTTCCAATCGACCCGCTTTGCGCAGGCTCGGCAGCGACGGAGATCCATGATAGGCCTGCGTGAACGCCTGAATGTCCAGTGTAATGTCGGGGACCGAATCGACCGCTTTGACAGCGGTCACTCCGGCGCTGAAATCGGCTTGCCAGGTCCCAGTATTCCACGCTGCGACATCGTCCTGCACGCGCAGGACGACCCTGCCGGAAGCGCCGCTGTTCGGCTTCCACGCCGTCAGTGCAGCCACGACATCGACCACGCGGGCCATCGTCACCGGCTGGCGCGTCGTCTTTATGTCCCAGTGATAGCGCTGATACCACATCGTATCGTCTTCCGGTGCGCTCCAGGCGAAATTGTCTACCTGCATCTCATGCCGACGCAGCAGTCCGAGCAGCGCGCGCTGCGCACGCGGTGTCAGGACGACGAACTCGCGCAGCTTTGTCTCATCGCTCTTCCAGCCTTTGAAGGTCAGGTAGCCTTCCACTTTGCCATCCGGCTCGTAGAGAAACGTATAGGTGTACTCCTTGGGGCCATCGTCCAGCACCCGGTTCCATAACTTGACGTCGCGCTCGACCAGCCCACGATAACGTCCAGCCCAGGTCACATAGCAGTCCTGGATCGCAGGACGATCGGCGGGAGTGGCGGCACGCACGTGTTCCGTCTCCCTGTCCGCCTGCAGGATGCGTGTCGGTACGACGTAGTCGCAGCGCTGCCCTGCCCACTCCCAGCCCAGCCGCCGATAGAACTCCCAGCTGAAGGGGAACAGATCGGAGACGAACTCACCCTTCTCACGCATCTTATCCAGGGCATGCCTCAGCATGATGCCTGCATAGCCGCGGCCGCGGCTGGCAGGCAGGGAGACGACTCCGCCGATCCCGCCCATCGGAAAGATACAGGACGGCCCGAAATGCTGCCGATAATGAATGACCGATACCTTCGCCTGCAGGCCCTGTGCGTCCCAGAGACCATAGGAAGTTGAGGGCAGACGATTGGGATCGCTGCGGCGGTTCACCGCAAAATCGTCGTCGCGTCCGCCCTGCCCAAAGGCCTGTGCGCTGAGCAGAAAGGCCTCCTGCAGTTCGTCTTCTGTAATCTCGCGTATCTCCATCATGTTCTCCTTCAAACGGAAATTTGCCCCTGCGAATCTTCTCGGAATTGGGGCTTGACAACGGCATTTCTACCTGCGATAATAGTATTGACTTGAAAGGAGGTGGTGGCTTTCATGAATGACAGTCAACGAGGTGGGCAGGCGGTCTAGCCTGTTTTAGCCATCGGGTTATGAACGGGTGACCGTCCTGACCCGCCTGCAACAGCCCGGCACGCGCAAGCGTCTCCGGGCTGTCTTTTTTATGAGCCGCAGAACCTAACCCCCGTCCCCTCCCCTGAAAGGTCGCCCTTCGGTCAGTCCAAATTCATCGCTTCCGCGCGATGAATTTCGTTCGCTCCGCTCACAGGGAAGGGGTGCCCAGTCCGTTACCGGCCTCTTTGTATCTGCGCCTGCTTCATGAACAGGGTCTAGCGCGATGGGGCCGGTGCGTGTTAGGGCACCCCTTCCCGTGTCGGGAAGGGGCCGGGGGTTAGGTAACCCAGTCAAGCGTGGGGGAAATTACGCATCGTTCTCTGGGTCTGGGCCTTGCCACTGCGCGACGTAGTCTGCGAGGCTGTTCAGAAAGTTGGCTGCCTCGATGCCGTAGATCAGACGGTGATCGAACGTCAGGACCAGATTCGCCTTCAGGATCCCTTCCTGCACAAACGGCGCACCCAAAAACAGAATCCCGATCGCAGGGGAGACCAGCACCGGAATGGCATCTTCGATGCCGACCGCGCCGAGATAGGTCAGCAGCAGCTGGGTATCGGCCTCTATCTGATCCTCACCTTCTCTTGCCGCCAGAATGCGCGCTTTCACCTTCTGCAGAAATGCAGGGAAGTCCAGTGTATCGGCCTGGGGCACGACAGCCGTAGCAAGCTCCTCGTTTGGGCGTGCGACCGCGATGCCAAGGTTGATATGCGTGGACTCGCGCACCACCTCTTCGCCTATCAGTGTGCTGCGGAATTTCGGGAAGTCCTTGACCGTCTTAGCCACGCAGTAAGCAAAAGTCTGAAACTCCGTCGGGCGTGGATC
>JAYTGR010000002.1:0-2996 GCA_043733205.1 Chthonomonadaceae bacterium | reverse complement strand
GTGGACGATCACGCTGTCGGGAACCAGAGCCTCTGCCTGCCGCGCCTCGACTGCTGCGGGCTCCAGTTTCTTTTGCTTCAGCAGCACGCTGCTCAGGTTCAGATGCGCGACCGCCAGCGAAGGCAGAACGCGAATGGCGTTGTGATATTCGACGATCGCCTCGTCCAGCTTCCCGGAACTATAGAGCGCATTGCCGAGATCGACATGGGTGATGGCGTCGCCAGGATCGAGCTGCAGAGAGATGCGATACTCCCCGACAGCCTCCTGCGGCCGGCCCTGCCGGAGCAGCAGGTTGCCGAGAGTCGTGTGGGCCCCAAGGTTGTTGCGATCTGCCTGCATGACCCTGTGAAACTCTGTCAGAGCCGATTCCAGTTTTCCCTGCCCCAGCAGCACGCGCGCCAGAGCATAGCGTACCGTGATCGATTCCGGGCACAGCCTCAAGACGCGGTAGTAGTCGCGCTTGGCCGCCTCGAATTCGCGGGCCGCCGTATGACGGCTGCCCTCTTCAAACACCGTGACCGCGATGTAGGCCGCCAGCCCATATCCAAAGCTGCCCAAAGTCACCAGCGCCACGAGCAGTGCGGCCAGGTATTTCGTGAGGCGGCTGGAAGCCGCAGCACTCTGCGCAAACTTGAAACCTCCGCGCTTTTGAGGAGCCTGTGGGGCGACGATATCGGCTTTCGCCAGCTCCATCTCTTCCGCATAAGCTTCCGGATCGTAAAACGATTTACGGCCCCGCCGATTGCGGATGCGCATCGCCAGCAGTATCGACAGGCAGACGCTGCACAGCCCCCAGCTATAGTAGACCAGGATCCAGCGTGGCTCCGGTATAAGGTTCACCTTTCACTCCTCCCCGTCCTGTCGGACGGCAGCCTTCGACCCAGCAAGGCCCGCGATCGTTCCCTCCCCTGTACGAGCACGGATACGCGCTTCCCCTCAGGGACAGCCCCCTCCGGCCGTAAAGGCGCCGATCGACTCAATGCACCTGGCGATGTACCGGCTTCAGTTTGCGCAGAGATTCGGCCGCCTGCATCCCCTCCTGGCGATATTCCGGCAGGGTCTGCGCCCGTTTGACACCATTCTGAAAGGCTGTGATCGCCTCCTCGGGTCTGTCGGCCTTCCTGCAAACGTCTCCCAGCGCATTGTAGGCGGGAACATAGTTCTGGTTCAGGGCGATCACGCTCTGAAAGGCCGCGATAGCGGCAGAGAAATAGCCCTGCCTGGCGAGCTCGGTTCCATAACGAAACTGCGTGTTCACATCGGTGGGGTTGAGCTCGGCCGCCATCAGCATCTGCCGCAGAGCTTCTGCGGCTCGGCCCTGCTCGCTCAGGGCGCTGCCATAGTCGAGCCGAGCGGCGAAATTCCCGGGCTTCTGCTTCAGGAGGAGGAGATACTCCCCTTCCGCTTCGGGGTACCGATGCAGCCGTGCCAGCACGTTCGCCAAATTCAGGCGGGCCGACGCGTCGTTCGGAGAGGTTTCGACGACCTGACGATAGAGAGGCAGAGCTTCTTCCGATCGGCCCAGCACTTGAAGGGCGATAGCGACATCGGCGCGGGCGATACGATCTTTCGGAGCAAGCTGCAGGGCCACACGGTAAGAAACCAATGCATCGGCATAACGCCCTTCCTGAAAAAGGGCATTGCCGTAATCGATCCGGGCCTTCACCAGTTTCGGACTGCGTGCAATGGCACTTTGAAAAGCGGACAGCGCCTGCTCGGGCTGCCGATTCGCCATGAGCGCGACCCCAAGATAGTAGTACACCGAAGCGGACTGATTATCGGCGGCCAGCGCCATGTTGTAAGCAAGAATGGCTTCCGGATAGTGGCGCTGCTGAAAACGCAGCAGCCCATCCTCGAAGTTGGTCACGGTCTTGTAAGCCAGGATCGCCTCGATCCCTGTCACGCAGATCACGGCTGTCAGCATCCAGCGAAACGCAAACGTCCCAAACAGCCGAAACCGATGGTGGGAGCGCGAACCGACGCGGCGCGGCACCATGGCGTTATCGGGTGTCTCCTGGCGCAGCATCTCTGCGATGAAGTCGCTGGAGGCCGCGCGTTTGATCCGATCTCCGCGCTGCCCCATGATATTCAGCACAAAAAGGATCAGCAGACAGATCCCGCCGATGCTGATGGAGAGCGTGAATCGGAGCCAGCTGGGCTCATGGAGCAGGGTCTGCATAGGTCCTCGTACGACACAGCCAGAGGTGCGTCCCGTTTCTGCATTGACGAATAGGCGCGTTTAGGTTATACTTGGAGAGACGATACGGAGAGGTGGCCGAGTGGTCTATGGCACCTGTCTTGAAAACAGGCCGCCCGCAAGGGCGCGCAGGTTCGAATCCTGTCCTCTCCTCTCTCAAAATCCCTCTAATTCTTCTGAAAGTCACATGCGTGAGTAGCGTCTTGCTAACGGATTGCTAACGCCATAGCGTACCGGCTCTAGCCAATTCATTTCCCGTGGCCCTGCGGGTCCGTCCACACGCCATACCGGCAAATGATTATGGCATATTGTCTGTGCCTTCGTACCACATCTGTGTTTCCTTCCTCTCCTATTACGGAAAAGCTGCCCGATCTGTTTTTCAGATCGAGCGTCGGAATAGCCGAAAAGAAAGAGACACGACAGGTTCTGCTGCAATCAGATCCCTGGTCTGGAGCCTAGCCACGCCAGTGGACCCTGGCAGAAATAACGATACACATGAGCGTAAGAAGTCGGGTTGAGACGCGCTCTCCTCCGCTTTTCCTTCAACCTATTTGCCACCACATCGACCAAGACATAGGCGTTTCCACGCCCAGTTTCTTGAGAACATTGAGGATGACTGAAAGAGTGGAGTGCTCCTTCGAGTCCATCGTAAATGGCACACGCCACCTAAGCAGGTGACACTGCAACGGCTTGATCGCACGGACATCTCTTAGAAAGATGCATCAGGTCGAGATTGGTTCCGACGGGCACCTTTGCCAGAATCTTTTCGAGTAAGGCTTGTATGCGGTAGACTATGTTG
>JAYTGR010000001.1:0-20129 GCA_043733205.1 Chthonomonadaceae bacterium | reverse complement strand
GATCTCTCTGCATTGTCCTGACCTATGCGGCAGTCTGCAGTGAAACCTATTTCGGAGCGGAGTCCTGTTTTTCCTGTGTTCAGCCCGCACGGTGTCGGATACTGAAACGCGCATCAGATGCCTAGCTGAGAAGGTCTGGGCGCAACCTTTGGCAGCACTCTGCGCAGGGTGGAGACCCAGCTGCCGGCAAGTTCGGACATCGATTTGCCGTCTGCCGCTGCATCCTGAGGCTGCAGTTCGACCAGCAGCCAGTTTCGAACTGTGATCATGCCCTTGCCATTGCGCATTTCGGACCGAATATCCGATGCGCTGAGCGGCGGAGCCTGAACACGGGAGAGTATCTCGACAGCCCTGGCGTCCGCCAGTTCCGTGCGCTCAAACGGGGTATACTGGCTGTCGCTCCGCTTGAAGTAGATCAGTTCGTAGCCGCCGAGGCCCCACAGAGACGGCGACTTATCCTCGACACGCGGGATATTTCCGATCGGCACCATACGCTGAGCGGAGCTTACTACGGGGGCCGCGGTCAGTGCGGCGAACAAGGCGATTGCGAACCATTTCATTTTAGGAACTCCTTCCAGAGAGCGGGTCATTGTAAATTCGTTTTATTCCTCGCTCGTTATGACGCTTGAGGAGGGGGGCTTGTTCCCATTTCGGGCAAATCCATCATTTGTGTGAATATGCGGCCCGAGCAGGACGGTTCGGAACTCTATCTTCCGGAGAGAATGCAGCCATACGGGTCTGCGGCTTCTTCGTACAGCATGACGGGGCGACCGGGCGGCTTGTTCCCTCGATTCATCATGTACTCGGCCGCTTCGGTGAAAATTTATGCCCGACGACTGCGGTGAAGCAGCCGGCGGGCCGAATATCCCGGGATATGCTAGACAATCGTGGCCTAACTACATTAGGCAGACGCAGGGATCGGCAGAAAGTTCCCTGCATTCCTACGTCTGACAGTCCTCCCGCCCAGAACGGCTCGATGGTCTGCAGATCAGTACGCGAGGAACTGCTCCAGATACTTTTTGCCGATGAGGAAGCCTTCTTCGCGCTCCAGCGCATCGTCCTCATGTTCGATCGAGATGACGCCGTTGTAGCCGTTGCGGCGCAGGGCAGCGATGTATTCGCCCCAGCGGATCTGCCCGAGGCCAGGAATGACGTAACGCCACCATCCGCTGCCCTGGTTGCCGACAATGCGCTTGCGGTGGGTCTTTATTTCGGTGTCTTTGCCGTGCGAATGGAAAATGCGCGTGCCGAACCGATCTACGGCTTCGATGTAGTCGATGTCCTGCCAGTGCAGATGCGACGGATCGAAATTGAGGCCGAAGTTCGGCTGCGGCAGCACCTCGAAGATTCGCTCCCAATGCGCAAGGTTCTGGATATTGGTCGCGGTCCAGTTTTCCATGGCGAGTTTGATATTTTTCTCGGCCGCATATTCGAGCAGAGGCGGAAATACCTCGGCGCAGTCTTTTTCGATCGTCTTGAATCGGTCCTGTCCGGCAGGAGGCAGGCCGGCCAATACGCAGACGACATCGATGCCGAGCATGGAGGCCGCATCGATCGCGTTGTGAACCGTCTCGCAGTTCTTCTTACGGCGTTCGGGGTCTCCATCCGTCACATTCGTGTATGCGGCGAGGCCCGAAATCTGCAGATTGCGCTTGACCATCAGGGTCATGACAGCCTCGGCCGCCTTCTCATCGAACGTGTTCGTATCGATATGCTTGCTGCCCGGCCCGGTCGCTAACTCGAGACCGCCGAACCCGTACTGTCCGGCGAAAGCGGCGACGACTTCCAGCGGTTCCCCGCTGAACGGCCCAGTCAAAATGCCAACATACATAATGATCTCCTTCAATTGCCGTGCGTTGTGGCCGCTCCGCTGCAGTGAGAAGCGAACGACCCTGCCGTCCTTATTTCCGACTCGGCACGCCGATTTCCTCCCCATAATCCGAAGAGAGCGAAAGCGCCACTAATAGCAGTGTATTCGCGGGAACATTGTCTCGTCACGCCCGTCTGCCAGTTAACTCTTCACGACGAAAGGAAGCAGGAAATCATGAGCCTCAGAAATCCCTCTTTTGTGCGCCTGATGCAGCGGCTGGAAGCCGCCTTTTCCATAGCCATGCCTGCTGTCTCCCTGCGTGAAGGTTCCGAAGAGATAATGACTTCTCAGAACGGCTTCCCGGAAGCGGATGTCTCCAGTCTTTCCATCGCCCTGTACCAGATGGGGCTCTGCAAGCATCTCCCGGATACGGCTTCGACGCCCCCGGTCAGCCCGATCGTCTGACTGCCAGCCTCGATCCGTTCTTGACACGCTTCTTACACGTCTGCTATACTCTCCGCAATCCGGGCTCGTCGTCGAACCAGTCCCAGGATTGCGGAGTTTCGGTTTCCCCTTACGCCGCAGTTCCCATCTCATTCCGACAGTGAAGCTGTAACCCCCCCGGCTGATACCACAGCATCCTAAACACTGTCTACAGGCAACGATGACCACAGGCAATACGACCGAACCGGTTCCCGGCAGCATTACGGCTCAGAACACACGCGACCTTCTCCGCTCCATCTACCGCAAACGACGTCCGGTATGGTTTCTTCTTGCCTTCTGCGTCTTTGTCGTCTGTCTGCTCATCGGTCTCTTCCTCTACCCGCAGTCCTATACGACCACGACGTCGATTGCACTTTCGCAGCCCGACAGCGGCTCCTCTCAGCTGGCGCTGCTGACCGGAGGAGGCGGGGGAAAAGCAAAATATCTAGGCCCGCTCAAGAGTCGGCTCTTCGCCGAACAGGTGGAGAAGACCGCCCAGCTCAAACAGCTGTATCAGCTCCCGAGCGAAGAGGATGCGCTCGAAAGGCTGCAGCGCGGAGTACGCTTCGACGATAATACGGCCGATGGTCTCCTCTACATCACGATGTCTCTCGATGCGCCCGCGAAAATGGCCCCGAACAGCGAGACACCTCGCAAACGTGTCCAGAACACGACGGCGATCGTCTGCAATGCCTATGCGAAGGCTCTTAAAGACTATATCATCAACAACGACAACGACAAGGACCTGGTGCTTCTCAGATCCGCGGAAGATCAGCTGAAACAGGCGCGGGCGGGCTACGATGCCGCTGTCGACAAATGGATCGGCTTTGTGAAGGACAGCAAATCGCCGTCCGTCGGCGTGAGCGCGTCTGCCGCAGCGCAGTCGCCAGAACTCGCTGCCCTCCAGGCCCTCTTCATCAAACGGGGTCAGCTCGAGATTCAGATTCGTTCGTCCGATTCCGCGATCGCTGGCACCAACAGACTGGTCGGCGCATCGCCTCCCAAACTCAGCGTCATTCCTACCGAAGATCCCCTCCTGACGGAAGCGCGCCGCCGCTATTCGGAAGCGCAGCACGAGGTCCAGGATCTGCTCATTCAATACGCCGATCATTCGCCGCCTGTACTGCGCGCGAAAGAGCGCCTGCAGATCGCTTCGGATCATCTCCAGCAGCAGGCAGAAGCCATCCTTCACGGTAATACTACCGAAGCCATCAAGCGTCAGGCGCTGGACGTGGAATACGAAACCGTCATGGGCCAGATCGTACAGGTGGAACGTACGATCCAGGTAAGTAAAGCTTCCGCGACCAGCTTCGAGAGGCTCCACGCCGAAGTAGAATTGAGCCTGAAAGTATTGGAGGCGACCGCAATCCGACAAGCTGAACTCAGGATTCAGACCGTATCGAGCGTTCATCGCACAAACGTCTTAGACAAGGCGCGTCCGCCGCTGAAAAGCCGCCCCGGCAGCCTGATGACGACCCTGGTGAGTATACTTCTTGCCCTCATTGCGGTGCTTGCGTGGTTTGGAATCGAATATACCCTGGCCTCGTCGCGGCTGGCCACCCATACCGTCGAATCTGCTGTCGGCAAGAGACAGGGCGAGGTCTAAAGCGTGAAAGTCGTCATTCTGGCAGGGGGACTGGGCAGCCGTTTGAGTGAAGAGACCACTGTACGGCCCAAGCCTATGGTGGAACTGGGAGGCAAGCCCGTCCTCTGGCATATCATGAAGACCTACACGCACTATGGCCTGACTGATTTCATTATATGCCTCGGTTACAAAGGGTATGTGATCAAGGTGTATTTCGCCAACTACTTCCTGCACATGTCGGACGTTACCTTCGATTTCCGCACCAATACGACCACGGTACACCAGCACAATGCCGAGCCGTGGACCGTCACACTTGTCGATACCGGCGAAAAGACGCAGACGGGCGGCCGCCTCGCACGGGTACGAGAGCATCTCGACAATGAAACCTTTTGTATGACTTATGGCGATGGCCTCGGCGATGTGGATATATCCGCCCTCCTCACTTTCCACCGGCAGCAAAAAACTCTCGCCACCCTCACGGCCGTCATGCCGCCCGGACGCTTCGGCGTGCTGGACATGACCGATGAGAGGATAAACCGCTTTGAAGAGAAGCCTCCCAGCGGCGATGGCTGGATCAACGGCGGGTTTTTTGTGCTGGAGACGCCGGTGCTCGACCTGATCGAAGGCGATACGACCCTGTGGGAGCGCGAGCCGCTGGAGACACTGGCAGGCCGCCGTGAACTCGCCGCCTATCGGCATCACGGCTTCTGGCAGCCAATGGACACGCTCCGTGATAAACTGCATTTGGAAGACCTCTGGAACTCCGGCCAAGCGCCCTGGAAGGTATGGAAGTGAACCCGACGTTCTGGCACGGCAAACGGGTGCTGATCACCGGGCATACAGGCTTCAAAGGCAGTTGGCTGGCGCTCTGGCTGCAGCAGTGCGGTGCGGAAGTCGCCGGCTATGCCCTGCCTCCTCCGCCCCTTGCCGATGTCCTCTCTCTCTATGAAGCAGCGCAGGTGCAGGCAGGAATGCACTCCGTATTTGGCGACATCCGGGACCAGGAGCGATTGGCGAGTCTGATGACGGAGTTTCGCCCCGAAATCACTTTTCATATGGCCGCGCAGGCGCTTGTCCGAGAGTCCTATCTAAACCCTGTAGAGACATACAGCGTCAACGTGATGGGCACAGTACATTTTTTGGAGGCCGTGCGGCGGACGCCGGACGTGCGGGTCGCCGTGGTCATCACCAGCGACAAGTGCTATGAAAACCGCGAGTGGGCCTGGAGTTATCGCGAAAACGAGCCTATGGGCGGACACGACCCATACTCCAGCAGCAAGGGCTGCGCCGAACTTGTCACCGCAGGCTATCGCGCCTCCTACTTCAGCCAGCAGGCCGACATGCCGGTCCTCGCGTCGGCACGGGCGGGCAACGTGATCGGCGGCGGCGACTGGGCGAAAGACCGCCTGATCCCAGACATCGTGCGTGCGCTGCAGCAGGATCGGCCTGTTTCGATCCGCAGCCCCTACGCGATCCGACCCTGGCAGCATGTGCTGGAACCACTGAACGGTTATATGACGCTGGCAGAACGCGCCTGGAATGAGGGCGCTGCCTGTGCGGAAGGCTGGAACTTCGGCCCGAACGACGCAGACGCCCGCCCTGTGCAGTGGATCGTGGAACGCATGACGCAGTTGTGGGGCGAGGGAGCGCGCTGGGAACGCGACAGCAGTCCGCACCCGCATGAAGCCCACTATCTCAAACTGGACGCTTCCAAAGCGAAGATGCGCCTTGGCTGGCAGCCCCATCTCGACCTCGCGACGACGCTGCATTGGGTCGCAGAATGGTATCGGGATCAGGCTCAAGGCGCAGACGCCCGTGCGCTGACGCTCGATCAGATCGCGCTTTACCAACAGAAGACGGAGGAGTCCCGCACATGAAGTTTACGGAACTCAGGATACCTGGCGCGTTTCTGGTGGAACTGGAGCCGTGCAGTGATGAACGCGGTTTCTTCTCACGCAGTTTCTGCATGCGGGAGTTCGAAGCGCACGGATTGAATCCCGTTGTCGAGCAGTGCAATATCTCGTACAGCCTCCAGCGCGGCACCCTGCGTGGCCTGCATATTCAGCAGGCGCCCCATGAAGAGACCAAGCTGGTGCGATGCACACGCGGCCGGCTCTACGATGTTATTGTCGATATCCGGAAGAGTTCCCCGACCTACTGCCAGTGGGTCGGCGTGGAACTAGACGCGGAGTCGCACCGCGCCGTCTATGTACCCCGCGGCTGCGCACACGGATTCCAGACCCTGGAACCGGATACCGAGGCGTTCTATCAGGTTTCGGCCTTCTATTCGAAGGAGTACGAACTCGGATACCGGTGGAACGATCCCGCTTTTCAGATCGAGTGGCCCATCGAAGACGCGGTTCTCTCCGACCGCGACCGACAGCATGAGGATTTTGTGCCGTGATAATCGCAAACGCCGAGATCTCCGAAAGCGCCGTCATCAGCCCTCTCGCGCATCTCCTGCCTTCCGAGCGCGGAACGAGAATGGTCATCGGCGCGCGGACACAGGTGATGGAGTTCGTCGTCCTCAAGTGCGTCGGAGGGGTCGGCGACATCGTCATCGGCGACGACTGTTATCTCAATCCGCACTGCGTCCTCTACTCCGGCAACGGCATCCGAATCGGCTGTGACGTCCTGCTCGCTCCTGGCACGATCATCGCGCCTGCCAACCACGCGCTCACCCGCCGGGATCTGCCTATCCGTCTCCAGGGCTTCATGCCTTCCCGAGGCGGCGTGGTGGTGGAAGACGATGTATGGATCGGTGCGAACAGTGTGCTTCTCGATGGCGCACATATCGAACGGGGCGCTGTCATCGCGGCAGGCAGCGTCGTCACGGGCCGAGTTCCTGCCTACGAGATCTGGGGCGGTATTCCCGCCCGCAGACTCAAAGACCGCCCGGAGGCCACAGAATGACACCTCCAGTGCAGACGCTGCAGGCGGCAGAACAGCTCTACTCCGCAGGGCGGGAAGCGCTGGCCCATCTCCCTGAGCTGGAACTTCTGGCAGGCCGCCGCGTCTGCATCGTCGGAAGCACCGGGCAGATCGGCAGTGTTCTGATCGAGACTCTGCTTCGTGCCAATGCCTCTGTTCTCGCCGCGAATCCCATTCGGCTCTACGGTCTGGCACGCACGACTCCCTCTTCGGTCACCCCTGGTGTGACATTCCTCCCCATTAACGTTGCCGATTCGACGGCAGTGGCCGGCCTGCCCGATTTTGACTATGTGATCTATGTGGCCGGCACCGCCAGCGACTATCTGCGCCGAAGGCAGGAGACCCTCGATACGCAGATCGTCGGCTTAGAATACTTTTTGACCCGATACGCCGGTTGCCGCAACTTTGTGTTCATCAGCAGCACGCGCGTCTATGGACGTGTTTCCGACGGCTCTCCGATCATGGAGGAAGCCCTCGCCTGCGTGCCTCCCATGCACACAGACAACGTCTATGACTCGGCCAAGCGGCTGGGTGAGAGTCTCTGTCTCTGGCATGCACGGTCGGGCAGTACTCCAGCGGTCGTAGCGCGGCTGAGCAATATCTATGGCGCACAAGCCTCACAGCGTTCAGAAACAGCCATCAGCGATTTCGCCCGGCAGGCCGCGCAGACCGGCGTGATCGCCCTCAAAGGCAGTCCGGATTCAACCCGAAACTGGATCTGCGTGCTCGACATCGCGCAGGGCGTGCTGCGTGCATTGGCTGGAGGCAGGCCAGGAGAGGCCTATAACATCGGGTCCAGCGAGCATCTCTCGTCCCGACGGCTCGCCGAAATGGTCGCAGCCACATTCCCCCAGTCTGTCTCCGTGCAGTTTCCAGCTGCGACCGCCCCGCTCTCACTTCAAACCATTTCCATCGAGAAAGCGAAGTGTGAACTCGATTTCCGCCCAGACTTCACCTTCGGCGCTCTTGCGCCGCTGGTCGTCGCCGCTGCACTCAGGAACACACTATGACCAGAAAGTCTCGCAGGAATTCAGGTATACTGAAACCACAACCCAACGAAGGAAAATCACCCTTGAGTCTGAATAGATACGATATGTTCCCACACATGGAAAACTGCCTGACCACGACTTACCGCGAGTGGTTCCTCTTTCACAACGTCATGCATCGGCATTACACGCACTATCTGGGCTATAAGGTTCTGAAATCGCCCTTCGACTGGATCGTGATGCAGGATGTAATCTTCGACACGAAGCCCGAAGTCATCATCGAGATCGGCTCCTGGGAAGGCGGCATGGCCCTGTGGATGGCGCACTACCTGGAGAACATGGGCTCGGATGCGCAGGTGATCTGCGTCGATAACATCGACCGCCCTCAGAAAGCGATTCACCCGCGTATTCACTGGGTCCACGGCGAGGCGACCTCTCCGGAAACGGTCGCGAAAGTTGCGGAACTCGTCGGCGATAAGCGCGGCATGGTGATCGAAGACTCAGAACACAAATACCATATCACCAAGCAGCTGCTGGAACTCTATTACAAATTCGTAGCCCCGGACTGTTATTTCCTCGTCGAGGACACCTGGGTCGAGTTTCTGCAGGTTCCGCCGTTCCCTGGCCCGCTTAATGCGGTTAAGGAGTTCGCCGCAGCTCATACCGAAGATTTTGTGATCGACCGGACCCGCGAAAAATACATCATCACGTATAATCCGATGGGCTATCTGCTGCGCCTTAAATAGAGGCCGTGATAACTGCTGTCTCACGTCTGACCGCACTCTCCATCACCCGGCGTAACGTCCTCGCGTCGTTCGCCGGGAAAATGCTGACGGCGCTGCTGAGTCTCGCCTTCACGCCCCTCTTCAGCCGAATGCTCGGCATGGAGGCATATGGGCTGATCGGTTTCAGCGTCACCCTGAACGCCGCGCTGAACCTGCTCGACATGGGGTTCAGCGCGACCATGAACCGCGAAATGGCCCAGTTAACCGTTCCTCTGGCCGCTGGGACGATCCAAGCCTCCCGCAAGGTGGGCGTGGAGATACCACCGGACAGAGCGGCGGAAGCCCGAACACTGGTTCGCACGCTGGAACGGGTCTACTGGCCGGTCTGTCTGCTTATCGCGTTCGGCATTGCGGCGCTGGCCCCGGTGCTCGCGCACCGGTGGGTGCATGTTCAGCGCCTGCATCCGGAAACCGTGCAGCGGGCAATCCTGCTCATGGGCCTCTCGCTGGCGCTGCAGTGGCCGTTCACGCTCTATGAGGGCGGCTTGATGGGGCTGCAGCGTCAGGTTCTGCTGAACGGTATTGCCGTGCTGGTGGCAGTGCTGCGCAGCATCGTGCCGCTGATGATCCTGCGCTATTCGCCGTCGATCGTCACCTATTTTCTATGGCAGGCCGTGGTCAGCGCCGTAATGACGGGCTCCGTGTGGCTGGCGCTCTGGCGCGCGCTGCCGCGCTCGGCGGAGAGACCGCGTTTCGACCCGAGGGTGCTGCACCGCATCTGGAAGTTTGCGGTTGGCATGGCGGGAATCACGACGGTAAACCTGCTCATTACGCAGGCCGATAAAGGGGTTCTCAGCCGGGTCTTTCCGCTCACGACGCTTGGCTACTACACCCTGGCTATCGGGGCCGCAGGCGCGATCTACTATCTGGTCGCACCGCTCAATAATGCGCTGTTTCCGCGCTTCGTGCAGATGTTCGCTCAAAATGAGACCGCTGCGCTGGCGCGGCTGTACCACGCGGGCTGCCAGGCAATGTCGGTCATCATTCTGCCCGTCGGACTCGTCCTGGCGGTTTTTGCGCCGGAAGTGATGCTGCTCTGGACACACGCCCCGACGACAGCAGCCCATACCTCACGGATGGTCGCCTGGCTGGCAGGCGGGTTCGTGTGCAACGGCCTGATGACCCTGCCGTTCTCGCTGCAGACGGCGGCTGGATGGACCCGACTGACCCTCATCGTCAGCGCTGTCTGGGCCGCAGCCATCGTGCCCGTGCTGCTGCTCGCCACCCACCTTTTTGGCCCTGATGGCGCGGCAATGGTCTGGTTTGCGATGAATTTCAGCCACCTGTTCACGATCATACCGTTCGTTCATCAGAGGCTGCTGAAGGGTGAGATGGCGCGCTGGTATCTGCAGGATACAGCCATTCCGGCTCTGGCAGCCGGTCTGATCGTACTGACATTCCGCTTTTTGCCCCTTCCCTTCGCGGCGAACAGGATCGCCGCTTCTTTGTGGCTTATAGTCGTATGGGGCTGTGCTGTGAGCGCCGCGATGCTCGTCTCACCACAAGCCCGGTCGCTGCGGAAGCAGAGCCCTGCAGCAGGAGAACAACCGATTTGAAAGAGGATCTCGTTTCCGCTCGGCCGTGTGTCACCATCGGACTGCCTGTTTGGAACGGCGAACACTACCTTGCTGGATGCATCGAAGCCCTGCTCGCGCAGACTTTTCAGGACTACGAACTCATTATTTCCGACAACGGATCCACCGACCGTACCGGCGAAATCTGTCTGGAGTATGCTGCCCGCGACCACCGAATCCGCTATGTCCGTCAGCCGGAAAACCGCGGCCCTTTCATCAACTACAACTTTCTGCTGGACGAGGCGCAGGGCGAGTTCTTCATGTGGGCGCCGGTCGATGACCGCTGGAGCCCGAACTTCATCGCAGAACTTCACAAAACCCTGGCAGAGAACGCCGACTGCGTGGGAGCGCAGGGCGACTGGCTCATTATCGGCCCCGATGACGCGCCGCTGACCGAGCCGGATGTGTTCGAAGAGATGCAGCGCGATTCCCGCCTCGGGCGCATCCTGCCGCTGGCCTGGCGGCACTACATGGGACTGCTGTTCTATGGGCTGTTTCGCACCGAGGTTCTGCGGCGATTCGGCATGCGGTCGCTCCCGCTGGCGAAAAACTACGCGCGGCACTGCGAATATCCCGTACTCTATTTTCTGGGCTCGGTCGGCAAAATACGCACCAACCGGAACGCCCATTTTCTCTATCGCCGGCATCCGGACCAGGACAGCAATCGCAGCTATCCTCTGCGGGTCTCGCTCGCCCTGGAACTGGGCTTCCTTATCGGCGTTCCTATCGCCGTCTGGGAAGGCTGCCATTCGCCCTGGGCTGCCTTTCGGGCCTGCCTCGGTATCACGGGCAAACGCCTCTCTTATCTGGGAGGGCAGCTGCTGCGTCTGCCCCACCGTCTGAAACGTCTGAGCCGTTCCCGCCGGCCGCAGTCGTCGAGCCTGTAGCGCAGAGACCGAAACAGCCATGAGCCAGGAAACGATCTCACTACTAACTCTGCTCTTCAGCAGTCTGCCGATTATCTGGTACTCCCGGAAGGCGATTCGGGAGTCCGGCTTCGGCCTGTGGATATTCTCTCCGCTGCCGATCTTCTGGTTCTCCTTTATCGTGGCCTTCGTGATCCGTCCTATTCTCGACGCGCAGATCGGACTGCGTTACCCCGTCACCGAATACGAGCCCGGCGCGTTTCTCTATGCCCAGACATTGGCGACGATCTCCGTCTACCTGTTCGTGCTGGGTTACAGCCTGGTCAAAAGCAGAAAAGAGGGCATGCCTACGCCGGCTCCTCTCACCTTCACCGCCTCTGAATCCGCCATTCCCGCCCAGCGTGCAGCCTTTCTCCTCTCCGCCGTCTTCCAGGTCATTCTGGCCGCTCTGCTCTTCGAGAACGACGCGCTCACGCTGAACCTCGGTGACAATCGTGCCCACTACAGCACCATGCAGGTAGGCGGCGGGCAGGTCACACTGGTCATCGGCCTGGCTTCCGTCTTTCTCTTCATGGGCCTTATGATGACCCGCTGGACCAACCGACTGGGCAAACTCGGCACCCTGACGGCTGTCGGGTATCTGACGATCAATGTGCTGGTGACGAACCGCTCGTTCGTAGCGACGGAGCTGCTGATCGGCCTCTTCGTCTACTTTGTGCTTCAAAACCGTAAACGCCGCAAGGTCTCACCGCTCAAACTGCTGCTGGGACTGCTGGCCATCGCCGGTCTGGGGGTCGGATTGAGCATGGCGCGGCTGATCGGTGCGCCTCCACAGGAGGATCAGACCAGGCTGCCCCTCAATCCCTATGTGGCGCCGATCGCCTACCTCGCCGTCACCTTCGACATGTCGGAGCTGTTTCAGGAGACGATCAAGCGCAGCAGCGGTTACGAATGGGGTTCCTCCTGGGTCGAGGATGTCTTTTACACCTATCTGCCGCGCGCCATCTTCCCCGACAAGCCGACCAAGTACGGCGTCTTTCGAGTGCAGGACGAAGTCGTTCCAGGCCTGACGCCGGAGAGTGGAACCTTCACCAGTTCGTATCCTATCGGCGCATGGGGCGAAGCTTACATCAACTTTGGGCCCGCCGGAGTGCTGGTGACGCTGTTGGCGCTGGGAGCCTGGCTGAAATACCTCTATGTACGCAGTCTGGAACTCATCTACGACAGTAAGATCAACTGGCCCAGCATTCTCTTCATGATCATGTATGCCATTCTGGGACTGAACTCGCTGATCTATATGCGCTCGATCGGACAGTTTATGTTTGGGATGGCCTATTTGACCATCGTCCTCTGGGGAAGCCTGCGCCTCATTCTGACGATGGCACAGATGATAGATGCTCTCCTGCCAGTTCGGCGCGCAGGCGGAGTGGCTCCTGCCCCATGAGCGCCAGCCCGTCTCACACATCCACCACAGTCATCCGATCCCCTTTAGAGATCGGCACGCCCCGTTCAGAAGCGCGTCTCGATTTCCTGGACGGCATTCGGGGCGCGGCAGCCCTCTATGTGGTCTGCCACCATATCGCCCGGCATCTGCCGCTGGAGGCGGCCTCCCGTCCGATTCGAATGCTGGCCCTGCTCCTGAACTTCGGACACTACGCGGTCAGCGTTTTCATCGTACTGTCTGGCTTCTGCCTCATGCTGCCTATCGTGCGCGGAGACGGCGTACTGCGCGGTGGGGCCGGACGGTTCTTTCGACGCCGCGCAAAACGCATTCTGCCGCCCTACTACCTGGCCATGGGGCTCTCCCTGCTGCTCATCATGACCCTCATTGGCGCTAAAACCGGCACCTCCTGGGATGGTTCGGTGCCGGTTACAGGGCAGTCCATCGTCACACATCTACTGCTGGTTCAGGACTATTTCGACAGCACCAGCATCAACCATGTTTTTTGGTCGGTCGCCACAGAGTGGCATATCTACTTCCTGTTTCCCCTGCTGCTGGTGCTTTTTCGCCGATGGGGGAGCGGCCGGGCGGCTGCCCTGTCGGTCGGTGTGGCCTATGTCTGCAGTGTGCTGACGGTGCGGCAGCATCTGCATATCGAGATGGTGGGCCAGTTCGGACTGGGTATGTTCGGCGCAGCCCTGGCGTACAGCAGCGAGGCCCGGGCGACTGCCTGGCGCGAACGCGCTCCGTGGGGCGCAATCGCCCTTCTGGCCCTGCTGCTGATGGGCCTGCTCGGCGCTGCCGGACATAGGATTTTTGGCATCACGATCTACTTGGAACCCCTGCTGGGCATCGGTACGGTCGCGGTCATTCTGCAGGCGCTGCGTCCTGGCCCCAATCTGGTTCGAAGCGTTCTAGGCTGGAAACCTGCCATCGCACTCGGTGGATTCTCTTACAGTCTCTACCTGATCCATGCCCCTCTGATTCAAGTGATATGGCAGTATGGCATCGCCCGCTTACATTGTGGAATGCCTGCCTCATTTCTCCTGCTGCTGACCTTCGGTACGCCGCTCATCATGGCCGCTGCCTGGCTGTTCTCTCTGATTGGGGAACGCCCGTTCCTGAATCGTCCGATCCAAAAACCTGCCGAGGCAGCATAAATTTATGAAAACCCTGTTCGTCCACCCGGCCATCCGAATCTACCATGAGCCGCTGTTCACTCGCCTGGGAGATTATGGCGTCGAGTTTCTCTTCAGCGCGATCAACGATCCGCAGACGCACATGGGAGTCGAAACAGCCCAGGTGCTCTCACGCTTCCCGTATCCTTCTCGACAGGCGAAGGAGATCCAGGGCCTGCCGTTCGGCAACCTTTCGTTCGACCTCTGGAGAGTATTCCGTTATGAAGTGGTGATCTTCTCATTCCTCACGTCGATTCCGTTCCTGCTGTGCGCCCTGCCCTTGAAACTCCTCGGCAAGCGAGTCGTGCTGTTCGATGAGACATGGCGGTATCCTTACGATGTTAAGCGCTACAAGCCTTTTCTGCCGTTGGTGCGCTTCCTTGTCCGCAGATGCGTCAGCTCGTTTGTGACAGCAAGCAGCAGTTCAAAAACGATGTTTACGCAGGAGTTTCAGGTGCCTGCGGAGAATATATTCATCGCCTACCACTCTACTGTCGACTTCGGGCAGCTGCCGTGCGATCCGGCCCGGAGCGGGCAGATCGCCCTGCGCATCCACAGTGTCAGCCGCGGACGCAAGGTAGTTTTGTACCTGGCCCGCATCGTCGAGTATAAGGGACTGGATGTTCTGATCCGTGCCATGACCGCCCTGCCGGAGTCTGCCTGCCTCGTTGTCGTGGGAGGCGGCCCTTTTCAGGAGGAGTGTGAGCGGCTGGTGAGCGAACTCGACCTCGGCGAACGCGTCCATTTTCTGGGAAGCTGCCTGTCGGACGAATCGCTCTACTATCATCTGAATGCCGACGTGTTTGTGCTTCCGTCCCGTTTTATGGCAGGTGAGATCGTGAACTGCGAAATGTGGGGCAATACGGTCAATGAGGCGATGAGCCTGGAAGTACCGACCGTCCTGACCGATGCCGTCGGAGCTTCCGCCGACGTAATCGTCGATGGCGTCACCGGCATGCAGGCGCAGCAGGGCAGCCCGACGAGTCTGGCGGAAAAACTAGCGTTTCTGCTTGCAGACGACGACAGGCGCAGGGAGATCGGCAGACGGGGCCGAACCGCGCTTTTGGAAAAATGCAGCTACGACCAGAATTTCGGCGCATTCAGGCAGGCCCTCGACCGCGCGGCAGGGAAGCGATGATCAAAGTCGTTCACATCATCACGGGTCTCTCCGTCGGCGGTGCAGAGAACATGCTGTTCAAGCTGGTATCGCGTATGGATCGCTCTGCGTTCGCGCCGGAGGTCATCTCCCTTTCCAGCATCGGACCGATGGGTGAGAAGATGATCGAGGCCGGCATCCCTGTCCGCGCGCTGAACATGCGCCCGGGCCTTCCAAACCCGGTTTTGGCACTCCGCCTGGCTTGGTGGCTGCGGCAGAGCCATCCCCAGGTCGTTCAGACCTGGCTGCACCATGCCGATCTCCTTGGAGGCATCGCGACACGCCTGGCAGGCCACATCCCGCTCGCATGGAATATTCGGCACAGCAATCTCGACCCTGCCACCATCAAGCGTCAGACGATTTTGATAGGCAGGGCGTGTGCTCGACTGTCGCACTCACTGCCCCAGCGCATCGTCTGCTGTTCGGAAGCAGGCCGGGAAGAGCATGTCCGCCTAGGATATGCAGCAAATAAACTGCTGGTGATCCCAAACGGCTTCGATCTTTCAGCCTACCATCCGAGCGAAGCGGCACGGAGCGCGATACGAGGTGAACTTGGGATCGCAGCAGATGCATCCCTGATCGGTCTGATCGGGCGATTTCATCCAATGAAGGATCATGCCACCTTCGTGCAGGCGGCAGCACTCCTGCACAGCAGGCGGCCGGATGTGCATTTTCTCTGCTGTGGTGAGGATGTCACCTGGCAGAACGAGGTTCTGGCTGGCGCCATTCGGCAGGCGAACCTGTGCGATCGATTCCATCTGCTTGGACAGCGCCGCGACATCCCTCAGATTGCAGCGGCGCTATCCCTCAACACGCTATGTTCCCTCTACGGGGAAGGTTTCCCGAATGTGATCGGAGAGGCGATGGCCTGCGGCGTTCCCTGTGTGGTCACAGACGTTGGGGATTCCGTCTATATCATCGGTGAGACAGGCTGTGTCGTTCCGATGCGCGATCCGGAAGCCCTGTCGAAGGCCTGGACCGATCTACTGAGCCGCCCCGCTGAAGAGGTGAAGCGCAACGCTCTGGCCGCCCGAGAGCGGGTGGAGACGCATTTTGCGCTTGACGCAGTCGTCGGCCGCTATCAAAAACTATACAAGGATATGAGTAGTGCCTGAAAATGCAGATCATGAAGTCATCGAGGGCTTCGCGGACGAATGGACCCGGTTCGATCAGTCCGAACTGACCCCGGCAGACCGCGAAGCGATGTTCAACGAGTATTTCGCCGTCTTTCCCTGGGAACTCCTGCCGCCCAGCCCAATCGGCTTCGACATGGGCTGCGGCAGCGGCCGATGGGCGACTCTGGTCGCTCCGAAAGTCGGTACGCTCCACTGTATTGATCCCGCCGAAGGCGCTCTCAACGTGGCGCGGCGTAATCTGGCCTCCAGTTCCAACTGTATTTTCCATCTCGCCGGAGTAGACACAATTCCGATGGAGGATGAAAGTGCCGATTTTGGCTACTCCCTCGGCGTCCTGCACCACATTCCGGATACCGAAGCCGGCCTGAAAGCCTGTGTCGCGAAACTCAAGCCAGGCGCTCCGTTTCTGGTCTACCTCTACTATGCGTTCGACAATCGTCCTGGCTGGTTTCGCCTGCTGTGGCGCACCACGGAGGCCGCTCGGTTCCTGCTGTCCCGCTCACCCCATCCGCTCCGTTACGCCTTCAGTCAGGTCATCGCCGCGACGGTCTACTGGCCTCTGGCTCGATTCGCACGTCTGGCTGAAAAACGCGGGCGGCGCGTCGATGCCTATCCTCTGGCCTACTATCGTCATCGCGCCTTCTACGTTATGCGGACGGATGCGCTGGACCGGTTCGGAACCCGGCTCGAGAAGCGGTTCACCCGCATTCAGATCGATTCGATGCTGAAGGCAGCCGGTTTGACCGATATCAAGTTCAGCGATCATCCGCCCCACTGGTGCGCGGCTGGAATCAAACGCAAAATAGATAGTTAGTTTTATTGTGAACTCCGGGTTCCCAGCGTCGTCTTTATGTTGGGTGGCTTCGACGCCATCAATGTCCAGCAATATTAAGAGGACGGGAACACCCTGCTGTGCTTCCCTTGTCTTGAAGCAAGAAAAAAATGATAAAGGTCGTTCATATCATCACCGGCTTGAAGGTCGGGGGCGCAGAGACGATGCTGTATAAACTGGTTACGCGTCTGAACAGCCCGAAAATGACGCACGAGGTCGTCTCGCTAGGTCAGGTCGGCCCGCTTGGCGAACGCCTTCAGCAGGCAGGCATCCCGGTCCATGCGCTGCAGATGCGCTCCGACCGGGTGGATCCGCGCCCTGTTCTCCAGCTGGCGGGATGGCTCAGGAAGAGCAGGCCGGACGTCATCCTGACGTGGCTCTACCATGCCGATGTCTTGGGGGGGATCGCGAATAAACTGGCGGGCAATTTTCCGCTGGCGTGGAACGTTCGGCGCAGTTATTTGGACCGAGCGACGCTCAAACCTTCCACTTTTTTGCTCGGCAGGCTGTGCTGCCCCCTCTCGCACTGTCTCCCACAGCGCATTCTGTTTTGTTCGAACTCCGGAATGGAAGCGCACCGGCGGCTGGGATACGATTCGTCGAAGCTGGAGATGATACCGAATGGATTCGATACCGAGATGTTTCGGCCGAACCTGTCGGCCGGAAGAGCGCTTCGGGAAGAACTCGGTCTGCCTGACGACACGCTGCTGATCGGGATGCTGGGACGTTTTCATCCGATGAAGGATCATCGCAACCTGATCCAGGCGGCGGCGCTGCTCGTAAAGACGCACCCCAATGCTCATTTTGTCTGTGCGGGTGAGAACATGATTTGGCAGAACCCGGAGCTGGTGCATTGGCTGCGTGCCGCAGATCTGTGCGAGAATATGCATCTGCTTGGGCCTCGCACCGACGTGCCGAACCTGACCGCCGGTCTGGATATCGCTACCCTGAGTTCGTGTTCTGGGGAGGGCTTTCCCAATGTGGTGGGCGAAGCGATGGCGTGCGGCGTGCCCTGCGTCGTCACGAACGTGGGTGATTCGGGGTATATTGTCGGTGATACAGGCGTCGTCGTGCCTCCGAGCCTGCCCACAGCGCTGCAGTCTGGCTGGGAACAGATGCTGACACTGTCGGCGGAAGACCGCTGTCTTTTGGGCGCGCAGGCGCGTCAGCGTATCCAGGCCGAGTTTTCGCTCGATAGGATCGCGAATCGTTATGAACAGTTTTTCAAAGAGATGGTCCATGACTGACGGGGGTGCGGGCGCATGTGTGGATTGACAGGATTTCTCGATACGACGATCGGTCTCGACTGCGATTCCCAGCGGTCTATTGTGCGCCGAATGGCAGCCAGTCTGCTGCATCGCGGTCCAGACGACGGCGGAGAATGGAGCGATGCGCAGGCAGGAATTGCGCTGGGATTTCGGCGGCTTGCGATTGTCGACCTGTCTCCGGCCGGGCACCAGCCGATGATCTCGGCGTCGGGCCGATTTGTGATCGCTTTCAATGGGGAAGTGTACAATTTCGGCGCGATCCGGAACGAACTGGAAGCGGCAGGGCTGGCCCCTTCGTATCGAGGCGGTTCCGACACGGAGGTCATGCTGGCCGCGTTCGAGGCCTGGGGACTGGAGAAGTCGGTCCAGCGTTTTGTCGGGATGTTTGCCTTTGCCCTCTGGGACCGGGAGCAGCGCAGCCTGCACCTCGTTCGGGATCGTCTCGGCGTCAAACCGATGTACTACGGCTGGGCAGGCAGAACCCTGGTGTTTGGCTCGGAACTCAAGGCGCTTCGGGCTCACCCGGCGTTCGACGGCAGGATCGACCGCGATGCACTGGCGCTGATGCTCCGCTATGGCTATATCCCCGCTCCGTACAGTATCTATCGCGGCTACCGTAAACTTCCGGCGGGCACCATTCTCACGCTGGACGCCGACCGGCCGCAGGAGGCGGCGCCCATCGCCTACTGGAGCGCAAAATCCGTGGCGGAATCCGGTATACAGACGCCCTTTGGAGGGTCGGACGCCGAGGCCATCGCACATCTCGACGGCCTGCTGCGCGACTCCATAGGACTGCGCATGATCGCCGATGTGCCGCTGGGCGTTTTCCTGTCCGGCGGCGTCGACTCTTCCGTCGTAGTCGCTCTCATGCAGGCTCAGAGCAGCCGTCCGGTAAAGTCGTTCACGATCGGTTTCCGGGAAGAGAGTTACAACGAGGCGCACCACGCGAGCGCGGTCGCGAAGCACCTGGGAACCGAGCATACGGAACTTATCGTCTCCCCGGAGGAGGCCATGGAGGTGATTCCCCGCCTCCCCACCCTCTACGATGAACCTTTTGCGGATCCCTCGCAGATTCCGACCTTTCTGGTTTCCCAGCTCGCGCGTAAATCCGTTACGGTCAGCCTTTCGGGCGATGGAGGCGACGAGCTTTTCGGCGGCTACAACCGCTACTTCTGGGGGCGCAGCCTTTGGAAGCGCATGGGCAGGATTCCCCGCTCCGTGCGCGGCGCAGGCGCAGGGCTTATGACGGCGGTGCCGCCGGGAGTATGGGACTCCCTGTTCCGCACGGCCGGGCCCCTCCTGCCTGCCGGCGCGCGGCAGCGCAATCCTGGTGACAAGCTGGCGAAACTGGCCGAAATCATGGGTGCGGACGGGCCGGACGCCCTCTATCTGGCTCTTGTCTCCCACTGGAAAAATCCGACGCAGCTGGTGGCAGGTTCGCAGGAGCCGCAGACCCCTTTTACCGATCGCACTCAGTGGGCGGATCTCTCCGACTTTACCCTGCGGATGATGTTCCTCGACACCGTCTCCTACCTGCCGGACGACATTCTCGTCAAGGTCGATCGCGCGAGTATGGGCGTCAGTCTGGAAGCCCGCGAGCCGCTGCTCGATCACCGTATCCTGGAGTTTGCGTGGACGCTGCCGATGCAGATGAAGATTCGCGAGGGTCAGGGGAAATGGCTGCTGCGTCAGGTGCTCTACAAATATGTGCCGCAGGCGCTCATCGAGCGGCCCAAAACAGGTTTTGGAGTGCCGATCGATGCGTGGCTCCGGGGGCCTCTGCGGGACTGGGCAGAGAGCCTGCTGGCCGAGAGCGCTCTGAAGCGTCAGGGAATTTTCAACCCTGCGCCTATCCGTAAGAAATGGTCTGAGCACCTCTCCGGCAGGCACAACTGGCAGTACTGCCTGTGGAATGTGCTGATGGTACAGGCCTGGCTGGAAGCCGAAGCCGCAGTCTGAACGCCGGCGGAATTTGAGAACAGAGTACATCCTATATCGGGTACACTCTCTCCACCAACTCACTATAGAAGGACTCCTGGATGAGCGAACGTATTGCCGTGATCGGGTTAGGTTACGTGGGCCTGCCAGTGGCGCTGGC